>NZ_BCBI01000025.1:0-84457 GCF_001320565.1 Pseudomonas sp. NBRC 111132 | reverse complement strand
CGCGCTGATGCTCAGCCTTGGGCTGAGCACGGCCATGGCGAGCCCGCTGGACGACAACAGCCCGCCACCGCCGACGGACCCCTCGGCCTACACCGACCAGCCGGACGACCCGACCCCGGCCTTGCTCAACCTGAGCACCTTGCCAGAAGCCAACGAAGGCTCGCTGGAGCTGACCGATGGCGTGTACGGCAACCGCGATACGGTGCGTACCGACAACGTGCTGCCACCCGCCTTGCAAACCTCGGACAGGTACCCCACCAACGGCAAGCCCAGCCCGTTGTTCGGTGCGCAACCCTTCACCCAGCAACTGCTGCTTTTCGAAGAGTTCGGCCCGGAAAAACTCGACCCGACACTGCCGCCGCCAGACCTGACCTTCCCGGTGCCCACCTTGGGCGCGGCCCCGGCTCAAGACCCCAACGTAGTGGCCCGCAGCGGCCCCAGTGGCACAGCACTGGAAGCTTTCCTCAAGCAACCGGGCCTGTACCCGTTCCCGACCCAGTTCTCCAACGTGCTTGATCGAAACCCGTGGAAAGCACAGATCGAGATGTTCCTCAACCGCCACCCGGTCGGTTCGCCCGCCGAAGGCCGTCCACCAGGAAAAGGCTGGTCGCACCAGCGCTGGAACGAGTTTTATCCGCAGGCGGCATTCAAGACCGCACAGGCTGGCGCGCGCATCAACCTTGGCCTGCGCGATCGCAGGCAAATGCACAACTACGCAGTCGGTGAATTTGCCCCAGGTGGCCTGTACTACCAGACCTCCGATATCCCGACCACGCTGGGCACCACCAAGGGTATCGATACCCGCTTCCACCCGAACTTCCCGCTGCAGAACCACAAGTCGCTGTGGACCTTCGACGGCACCTTCCCGCCCAAGCTGCTGATGGTGCGCTACGGCCAGCCGATCCTGATGCGCCACTACAATGCCCTGCCGATCGACCCGTCGGCCAACGGCGGTTTTGGCCTGCACACCATCTCGACCCACGAGCACAACGGCCATTCCCCGGCCGAAAGCGATGGTTTCGCCAACGCCTACTTCTTCCCCGGCCAGTACTACGACTACCGTTGGCCGGTGCAACTGGCCGGCTACGACACCATCAACACCCGTGCCCAGGACCCGCGTGCGGCCTTCCCCTGCTCGCCGGGCGAAACCCTGTTCGTCAACGACGGCACACCGGGCCTGAAAACCTGCCAGAACGGCAGCATCAAGATTCGCGGCGACTGGCGTGAAACCATGAGCACCCACTGGTTCCACGACCACATGATGGATTTCACGGCGCAGAACGTCTACAAAGGCAACGCCGTGATGATGAACTACTACAGCGCCCTGGACCGTGGCAACGAAGCCCTGCAGGACGGCGTCAACCTGCGCTTCCCCAGCGGTTCGGGCATGCCGTGGGGTAACCGTGACTACGACGTCAACCTGGTGATAGCCGACAAGGCCTGGGATGCCAACGGCCAACTGTGGTTCAACCCGTTCAACACCGACGGCTTCCTGGGTGATCAGATCCTGGTCAACTGGCAGTACCAGCCCAAACTCAAGGTGCGTGCACGCAGCTACCGCTTCCGTATCCTCAACGGCTCGGTGTCGCGCTACTTCAAGTTTGCCGTGGTGCGGGAAATTGCCGGCACCAGTGGCGAGTTCAAAGGCCCTTCCGGCTCCAACGTATCGTATGCCCGAGTGCCGTTCCACATGATCGCCAACGACGGCAACATCATGGAGCACGCCGTGCCGTTCGACGGCACCCTGGACCTCAACGGTGACGGCAACCTGCAGGACAACAACGGCATTCTGCCGCTGCAAGGCATCGCCGAGCGCTACGACATCATCATCAACTTCGCCAAGAACGGCATCAAGGCGGGCGACAAGCTGTACTTCGTCAACCTGGAAGAGCACCGCACGGGCAAGGGCCCGGAAGGCACCATTTCGCTGGCCGACGTACTGTCGGAAAAATACAAGGCGGTGATCAAGCAGACCAGCAAAGGCCCACAGTGGGATAAAGGCGACCCAGCGGTCGGCAAGTTCCTGCAACTGTTGGTGCAGCCATACACCGGCCAGGACCTGAGCATGGACCCGGTGGCTTACGAGCCAGCCAAGCCAGGCAAAGCTGCAGGCCTGAAAATGCTGCCGCTGCCCATTGATCGCAACTCGGCTACCGACCTGGCCAAGATCAAGGATGCCCGCCACCGTGAGTTCATCTTTGGCCGCTCCGATGGCACCGACACCACCCCCTGGACCATCAAGACCGACGGTGGCTTTGGCTACAGCATGGACCCACGGCGCATCAGTGCGGCACCGCAACTGGCCAACCAGTCCACCGACGGCGGCTTCAGTGGCGACGGCACCCTGGAAGTGTGGAAGATCAAGAACGGCGGTAATGGCTGGAGCCACCCGGTACACGTGCACTTCGAGGAAGGCGTGATTCTTAGCCGTGACGGCAAGGCCCCGCCAGAATGGGAAAAATGGGCACGCAAGGACGTATACCGTATCGGGCCGGATGCCGATTCTTCGGAAGAGGTGGAAATGGCCATCCGCTTCCGCGAATTCGCCGGTACCTACATGGAGCACTGCCACAACACCCAGCATGAAGACTCGTCGATGCTATTGCGCTGGGACATTGAACACCCAGGGCAGTTCCAGGTGATGCCGACACCGCTGCCAGGGTGGGATGGCGTGCAATACATGGCGTCGGTTGGCCTGCCGACCTTCCGCACCAAAGGCCATGACGACAACGACGACCCGGCCAACAAACCACCTGTGGCGGCTAACGACAGTGCTGCAACGACCGCTGGCAAACCGATCACCCTGAACGTGCTGGCCAATGACACCGACCCGGACGGCAACGTACCGCTGACCGTGACCGGCCTCAGCCAACCGGACTCTGGCCAGGGCACCGTCAGCACGGATGGCACCACGGTGACCTATACCCCACCGGCCACGGTCGAGACGCCGTTCACTGCCAGCTTCAATTACACCGCGCGTGATGCCAAGGGTGCCGAGTCGGTAACCCCGGCCACCGTCAGCATTGCCGTGAGCCCGGCAGCCGCGGTCGACCAGGTCCAGGTCACCAGTGCCACGGTGCAGGTGCGCAGTGGCAACCGCTACACCTGGGACGTGGCGGGCACGACTTCGGTGGCGACCGGCAACAGCATCAGTGTGACTGCAGCGTCTACCAGCGGCCCACTGAATCTGGGCAATGCCACGCTGACGGTCGCCACCTCCGGTGCTCGCTGGAAACTGTCGGTGACCACCACCGGCACGGGCCCGGCAATGCCGGCAACGGTGACCGTGAAATCGGCCCTGGGGCAAAGTGTGACGGTGCCGATCAGCATCAAGTAACCGACGCGTGAAACGGGGCCGCTGTGCGGCCCCACTTCAACCAAGCAACGAGGATCGCATCATGCACGGCTCATGGCGTTTCCTGCTGGTACTCGCGCTGTTCGCCGCCAGCATTCCATTTTGGCCACTGCAGCCGCCACAACCGGTAGCTGAAGAAGCCGCCACGCCCTGGGGTGCCAGCTATTTCCCCAACATACCCCTGCTGACCCAGGACGGCGAAAAAGTGCATTTCTTCGACGACCTGATCAGGGACAAGGTGGTCGCCATCAACTTCATCTTCACCGGCTGTTCCGATTCCTGCCCGGTGGAAACCGCCCGCCTGCGGCAGGTACAGAAAATCCTCGGTGACCGTGTCGGCAAGGATATCTTCCTCTATTCCATCAGCATCGACCCCTACAACGACACTCCCGCCACCCTCAAACGCTATGCCGAAAAGTTCGGCATAGGCCCTGGCTGGACGCTGCTGACCGGCGAACCCGACGATATCGAGCAACTGCGCCGCAGCCTGGGGCTGTGGATCGATGGCCTGGAAAACGGCCGCTCCAAAGACCACAACCTGAGCTTGATCATCGGTAACCAGGCCACTGGCCGCTGGATGAAGGCTTCGCCCTTCGAAAGCCCGTATATCCTCGCCGACCGTCTGGGCAACAGCCTGCACAACTGGAAGCAGGCCAGCGCCCTGGCCAATGACTATGCCCAGGCCCCGCAGGTGCGTCCGCCCAGCAGTGGCGAGCAGATCTTCCGCACCCGCTGCTCGTCCTGCCACACCTTGGGCAACATCGAGCCAGGCCAGCCAGGCATCGGCCCCGACCTGCTGGGCGTGACGCGTCAGCGTGACGCCAACTGGCTGACCCGCTGGCTGAAGGAGCCCGACCAGATGCTGGCCGAGAAAGACCCGCTGGCCATGCTGCTGTATGAGCAATACAACCGCTTGGCCATGCCCAACATGCGCCTCGGCGATGCCGAAGTCAGCGCATTGATGAGCTACTTCGAAGAAGAAACCGCACGTCTGCAGACACCCGTGGCGAATAGGGAAAACCCCTAAAGGCGATTGGCCATCAGTCATTAGGTTGTCATCTTACTGTCGTATTTTCCGAACATCACCCAGGGTCGGGAACTATCAGCAGTGATACGCCGTTCGCTTTCCTCTTCCAGCCTTTTGCGGCTGCTGATCCTGATGCTCTGTGCAGCGACCCTGGCCTTTCTCTGGGGGTTGCACGTTACGCAGAAAGCCGCCGCCCGCCAGGATGCGTTGTCGGCCAAGGCCGCCGAACACCTGAACCTGGCCAGTATTGTCGGCGAAAGCCTGCGCCAGCTGGTTGACCGTGCCCAAGCGGTGGGCCGGGTTACCCAGGACGACATGAAAGTGCTGCGTCAAGGTAACTTCAGCCTGGCGCGTATCCTGGCTGAAGACCCGGTGTTCAAGCGCATGAGCCTGTACGATCGGCAAGGCCGGCTGCTGTCGGCCAGCCATGCCGACGAGGTCGCCGAGTTACCTGCCGATTGGTTGCGCCAGTTGCGGCGCCATGCAGGTCGCTACGGTTTCAAACCCTTCCTGCCAAGCATTCAGCCCCCCGGCCAACCCACCGCCCTGCCCACTTGGCGCTTGCCCTTTCTGCTGCCGCTGACCGACCCGGCCGGCCGAGAAATCGACAACATCCTGGTCGTGCAACTGGATATTGGCTACCTGGCAGTGCTGTTCCAGCATATCGACCTGGGCAGCAGCGGCCTGGTGCGCCTGCTGCAGGAAGACGGCCTGGAGCGGCTGCGCATCGATACCAGCGGCGTGGTGGTGGCTGGCGATTCATTGCAGCCCGAGCTGCCTGGCACTGACACTGAAGCGGGCATGATGACCCAGTACGTGGCGGGCGACGCTTACCAAAGCCTGTACCGCCATGTACCTGAGCGCGGCTTCAGTGTGGTGGTCAGCCAGCGCCAGGATGAAATCCTCGCCCCCTCGGCGCTGGCCTATTCCCGGCAGTTCTGGTTGAACCTGAGCATGACACTGATGATTCTTGCCAGCCTGCTATGGACCTTGCGCCTGCTGCGTAAACGCCAGGAGGCATTCGATGCGCTGGAACATGCCCAGCAGGTCAACCAGCAACTGATCGGGCGCCTCGAGGACGAACACCGGCGCAGCAGCCATGCCGCCGCCACCGACCACCTGAGTGGCCTGCACAACCGCCGCCAGTTCGTCGAGGTGGCCGGCCAGGCGCTGACGCGACAGCGTGGCAAGCGCCGGCTGATGGCGATCCTGTTCATCGACATGGACCGCTTCAAGTCGATCAACGATTCGCTGGGGCACAAGATTGGCGACCTGCTGCTACAAGCTGTGGCCGGGCGCATTCAGCGGCTGCTGGAACCCGGTGACGAGGCTTCGCGCTTTGGCGGCGACGAATTCGTAGTGCTGTTGGCCGGCGAGCGCAGCGAAGAGCAGATCAACGCCTGGGTTCGCGAACTGGTACAAAAACTGTCAGCCACTTACGCCCTGGATGGTCAGGAGGTCAACACCAGCCCAAGCGTTGGGGTGAGCATTTGCCCACGCGATGGCCAGGATATCGACAGCCTTATCCGCAGCGCCGACGCCGCGATGTATTCGGCCAAGCAGGCCGGGCGTGCGCAATACCGCTTCTTCGACCCTTCGCTGAACCTGGCCGACATCCAGGCCTTCACCCTCGAGCAGGCATTCGGCAGTGCCCTGGCCGAACGTCAGTTCGTGCTGCACTACCAGCCACAGATTCGCCTCGACACCCAGCAGGTATTGGGCTACGAAGCCCTTGTGCGCTGGGACCACCCAGAGTTCGGCTTGCTGTACCCGGACCGCTTCATCGACCTGGCCGAGCGCAGTGGTTTCATCGTCGAACTGGGCTGGGAGGTGCTGCGCCTGGCCTGTGAAGCGTTGTCGAGCTGGGATGCCCAGGGCCGGGAAACTCGGCTGGCAGTCAATGTATCCGCGCTGCAGTTGCGCCAAGGCGACTTCGCTGCCCGCCTGCTGAGCCAATTGCAGCATCACGGCATCGCGCCACAGCAGTTGGAGCTGGAAATTACCGAAACCACCATCCTCGACCCCGAAGGCACGGCGGTGACCCATCTGCACACCCTGCGCGGTGCGGGCCTGGGCATCAGCCTGGACGATTTCGGCCGCGGTTACGCTGGTTTTGCCCACCTGCACTCGCTGCCGCTAAGCAAGCTGAAGATCGACCGGTCGCTGATTGCGGCACTGTCCAACAGCCATGACGACAGCCCTATCGTGTCCTCCACCATCATCCTGGCCAAACGCCTGGGCCTGGAAGTGGTGGCCGAGGGTGTCGAAACCCGTGAGCAGGTGGTGTACCTGAAGCTTGCCGGCTGCGATATCGCCCAGGGCTATCACTTCAGCCGACCGCTGTCGCCGGCACAGTTATGCGATTACCCGCCCTTCAACGGCGTCGAGGACAAGGCATGCGTGTACTGAAAACACTGGTATGCCTGATGGCGCTCAACCTGTCAGCCAATGTCGCGTTGGCCGATTGCACCCCGCACAGCCTGCGCCTGGCCGTTATCCCGATCAAAAGCGCCGAAGACATGACCCGTGAGCACCAGCCACTGTTGCAGCGCCTGAGTCAGGCGGCTGGGGTGCCGGTGGAACTGGTGATCGCGGCCTCCTACGAAAGCGTGGTGGATGCCATTGTGTCGGGGGGCGCGGACATCGCCCGGCTCGGCCCGGCTTCGTATGTGCTGGCACACCGTCGCGACCCGCGTATCGAGCCGTTTGCCACCTTTACCTTGAGTGCCGGCCCGTACACCCCGGCGGGCAACCATTATCAGGCACTGTTGTTGACCCGTGACGACAAGCCAGAAGACATCGAGGCCCTACGGGGCAAGCGTGTGGCCCTGACCGACCCGGCTAGCACTTCGGGCAGCCTGGTGCCCAGCGTCGAATTCGCCGCCCGGGTAGGCATGCCCTTGTCGCGGTTCTTTGGCGCATTGGTGTATGCCGGTAATCACGACAAGGCATTGGAAGCCCTGCTGGAGGGCCGAGTGGATGCGGCGTTCGTTGCCAGCGAGCGCACCGATGCCTACCTGGCCCGGCACGCCATGGCGCCGACACGGCTCAAGGCACTGTGGCGCTCGCGGCCGATCTACTACGACCCATACGTGTTCAGTGCCAGCCTGTGCCCGGCGCTGAGGGCGCGTATTCGCCACGCCATGCTCGAAGACCCGCAGGCCCTGGCGGCGTTCGTGCAATCGCAGGATGCCAGTGGGCTGGTGCCAGTCAGCCAAGCCGAATATGCGCCGCTGCAGCGGATGATGGATGCCGCGCTGCCGCGCTGACCCTGGCATGCAATATCCCTTGATACGCGTTATGGTGTGCTCCACTACCCATCGACACCCGCACCATGACCGATATCGAGCGCTACCTTCGCGCCGCCACCCGTGACAACACCCGGCGCAGCTACCAGGCCGCCATCGAGCACTTCGAAAGCCACTGGGGCGGTTTTCTCCCGGCCACCGCCGAGAGCATCGCCCGCTACCTGGTTGACCACGCCGACCAGCATGCGGTCAGCACCCTGCGCCAACGCCTGGCCGCGCTCAGCCAATGGCACGTCGCCCAAGGCTTCCCCGACCCAACCAAGGCGCCGCTGGTGCGTCAGGTGCTGCGCGGCATCCGCACCCTGCACCCGACACCCCCCAAACAGGCTGCCCCGCTGTTGCTGCAACATTTGCAAACCGCCGTGACGTGTTTTGAAGAAGAAGCCCGCCAGGCCCGTGAACACCACGACCTGGCCGCCCTGCGCCGGGCACGTCGTGACAGCGCGTTGCTGTTGCTGGGGTTCTGGCGCGGTTTTCGCGGTGATGAACTGGCACGCCTGCGCATCGAGCACATCCAGGCCGAGGCCGGTGTCGGCATCACGCTGTTCCTGCCACGCAGCAAGGGCGACCGCGAAGCCTTGGGTGTGCAACATCGTACCCCTGCCCTCAAAGCCTTGTGCCCGGTCACGGCCTACCTGCAATGGCTGGAAGTCGCCGGCATTGCCCATGGGCCGGTGTTTCGCAAGCTCGACCGCTGGGGCAACCTTGGCGACAGCGCGCTCAACAGCAACAGCCTGGTCGGCCTGCTGCGGCGCATGCTGGAGCGTGCCGGGGTACCGGCGGCGCTGTATACCGGCCATTCGCTGCGGCGTGGCTTCGCCACTTGGGCAACCGCCAATGGCTGGGAATTGAAGTCGTTGATGAGCTACGTGGGCTGGAAAGACGCCAAGTCGGCGCTGCGCTACATCGACGCGGCGCAGCGCTTTGGCGAACTGGCCGTGCTACCGACCAGTCAGGCGCAACGGCTTATTCCTTGAAGCTGTGCCGGGCCACGCCGCCCGTTTCCGGGCGTATGGCATACAGGTCGCCAGCATCGGGATAGTGGTGCAGGTCTTCGGGGCTCATGTCGAAGCGCGCGGTGCTGATGTACAAGGTGTTCATCCCCGGGCCGCCAAAGCAGCAACTGGTGGGGCACGGCACCGGCATCAACACCTGGTCGGTCAGGTGGCCGTGACGATCGTAGTGCAGCAGGCAACTGCCATGGTACTGGCACACCCACAACCCACCGTCGCGGTCCAGCGCCAAGCCATCCGGCCGCCCCAGTTCGGCGGGCGTTTCGGCAAACAGCGTAACCTCGCCCAGCCGGCCCTCGACGAGGTACTCGGCACGGTAGATCGCACGCGCCGCCGAATCGACGAAGTACACCGTGTGGCCATCCTGCGACCAGGCAATGCCAGTGGGCAACGCTATGTCGTCGTGGATCACCTGGTCGCTCAACTGCCCGTCGAAGCGGAACAATGCCCCGGTATTGCCACTGTAGGCATCGTCCATCAACCCGGTCACGAAGCGGCCTTGCGGGTCGCAGGCACCGTCGTTGAAACGGTAGGTCGAGCGTGGATGGACCGATGCCGAATGCTGACACACCTTGCGTGATGGCACATCGAAGATGGCCACGCTGGCATCTTCGGTGAAGATCAGGTTACCCCGGTCGGTCAGTGCCAGGGCGCCAATGCGGGCGGCTGATTCGTAAAGGCTCTCGACTTCACCATCGGGCGTCAGGCAGTTGATGCGCCCGCCAGAAATATCGACGAAGTACAACACGCCGCTGCGCTCATCCCAGACCAGGCTTTCACCCAAGTCCGCGCGCGTGTTGGCGACTTTGACTGGCACGTAGTTGCATTCCTTGATGCGGTTCCAGCGCTCGGCCACCTGCGCCAGGTCGCTGGCCTGCACACGGCCCAGGTCTCGGGGGTAGCTGACGCCGCTGTTTTCGTTGAAACGTGTGGCGGTGAACTGGCCGTTGCTGGCGCGCAAGATGTAACCCGTGTCATGGCACAGCGCACTGGCCAGGTACAGCACGCCCGGCGTCACCCACTCGGGTTTCAGCTCTTCTGGCGGTTGGCTGATGCCCCACATGCGGGTCTTGGCCACCGGTGAAATGGCATTGACCAGGATGCCGTGCTCCTGGCCCTCCATGCTCAGGGCGTTCATGATACCGACCTGGGCCATCTTGCCAGCGGCATAGGCCACCAGGCCAGGCTGGGCATAGCGTTGGTACATGGCGCGGTCGGAGGTGGTCAGCACTATCCGCGGTGCTGCGGAGCGTTTGAGGTGTGGCCAGGCATGCTTGGCCAGCCACACCGGTGCCTGCACGTTGATGCCCAAGGCGCGCTGCAAGAAGGCGTCGTCCTGGGCCTCGATACGCTGATAGTCGACCCAACCGGCATTGTGGATGAGGATGTCCAGCGCACCGAAATGCGCGACGGCCAGCTCGACCAGTTGCTTGCAGGCGGCCTCGTTTTCCAGCTGCCCTGCGTGCCCAACCACCGCGAAGCCCTTGGCGCGCATGGCCGCCAGTGCGTGCTCGAGCGCCGAGGCGTCCTGCCCTTGCCCCGAACGGTCGGTGCCCAGGTCGCTGATCACTACCCGCACGCCGCGTTCGGCCAACGCCATGGCGTAGGCCAGGCCCAGGCCCTGTGCGGCACCTGTAATGACCGCAACTTTATTGTGGAAAGGGTCTGTAACGGGCATTTCTGGCTACCTTCAATTCTCCTTTTTACGATATCAACAAAAAAATCAATGACTTAATATTAAAAGCATGCAACTTTGATATCTCACAGATACCACCGCCAAATCGCCGTGCTGTTAGGAATGCAGGATGATCGAAACACGTTTGCTGAGGCAGTTCATCGCCGTGGCCGAAGAGCTGCATTTTCACAAGGCCGCCGAGCGCCTGCACATGGCACAACCGCCATTGAGCCAGGCAATCAACCGGCTCGAGGAAAAGCTCGGTTTTGGCCTGTTTCTGCGCAACAAGCGCGGTGTTCGTCTGACGGCGGCAGGTACAGCTTTTCTAGATACGGCTTACCGCACGTTGGCTGAGCTGGAACAGGGGATCGAGTACGCCCGCAATGTGTCCGCGGGGGTCAGCGGCAAGCTGACCATCACAGCCATTTCCATCGCCTATTACGACTCGCTGCTCAGCAGCCTGCGCAGCTTTCGCGAGACCTATCCAAACGTGCAACTGACCATCCGCGAGATGCCATCGGCCTCGCAGGCCAAAGCGTTGCTGGCCGGCGAGGCGGACATCGGCTTCATGCGCAGGTTGCCGCTGCCGGTGGGCACCCTTGAAGCACGGTTGCTGCTTGACGAGCAGATCGTCATGGCCCTGCCCGCAAGCCATCCGAAGGCTCAGCACGAAGAAATCGACCTGCGCGAGTTTGCCGAGGAAGACTTCGTCTTTACCCCGCAAGCACTGGGCGGCGGCTATCACGCGCAGTTGGTTGCCCTGTGCGAGGCGGCGGGTTTCTACCCAAAGGTGGTACAGGAGGCCGCGCAGATCCATACCCTGCTTGGCCTGGTGGCTTGCGGTTTTGGCGTGGCGCTGGTGCCGGAATCGTTTGCCAGTTCAACGCCGCGCGAGCGCGTGCGGTTTCGCCCGATCCGGCCGATCGATGATCAACCGGCCCCAGGCCTTGGGCTGTACATGAAGTGGAGCGCCCAGAACGCTTCGCCGGCGCTGGCCAACTTCATTGCCATGTTCAACACGCAGGCATAAGGCTTTCTAGGCGTGGCCTTGGGTCGCGCTACGCCACAGCCGCCCAATGTCGCAAGCCCGAGCCTGCAACAATTCAGCCGCATTGGCACACGCCTGTTCCAGGCTCATCGGCCCGCTGGCCAGGGCAAATGCAGCATCCACCCCATGGGCATACAACTGCTGATAGCCCTCACCCAAGGTCCCGGCCAGTACCACCACCGGCACGCCATGGCGCTTGGCCACTCGAGCCACCCCCATAGGGGTTTTGCCGCGCAGCGTCTGCGCATCGAAACGGCCTTCGCCGGTTACCACCAGGTCCGCGCCCTGTACCAGCGCATCGAGGCCGGCCAGCTCGGCCACCACCTCCACGCCTGGGCGGAACTGCGCGCCCATGAAGGCCCGCGCGGCGAAACCCATGCCACCTGCGGCGCCGCAACCCGGATAGTCACGTACATCTTCCCCCAGCAGCCGTGCACAATGGTCGGCAAAATGTCCCAGTGCCAGGTCCAGCGCCTGCACCTGCTGCGCGCTGGCACCCTTCTGCGGGCCGAAGATCGCCGATGCCCCGTTGACGCCGCACAGCGGGTTGTCGACGTCTGCGGCCACTTCAAATTGCACCTCGGCCAAGCGCGGATCGAGGTCGCTGGCATCGATACGTGCCAACTTGGCCAGGGCCAGGCCGCCCTCCTCCAGCGCATGGCCGTCGGCATCCAGCAGGCGCAGGCCAAGCGCGCGCAACATGCCACTGCCGGCGTCATTGGTGGCGCTGCCGCCGATGGCCAGCACCACCCGCTGCGCGCCAGCGGCCAGGGCCGCTGCGATCAGCTCGCCGGTGCCCCAGGTGCTGCTGCGGCATGCATCGCGCTGGCCGGTTGGCACCAATTGCAGGCCACTGGCCTGGGCCATCTCGATGATCGCCGTGCGACTTTGTGGCAACCAGCCCCAACCGGCCTCGACGCAGTGCCCCAGTGGCCCGCGCACGGCCTGACGGCGAAGTTCGCCATGGCTGGCAGCAAGGATCGCCTCCATGGTGCCTTCGCCGCCGTCGGCCATCGGGCACTCGACCCGTTCAGCGTCCGGCCACACTTGGCCAAGGCCCGCAGCGATGGCGCGGGCGACACCTGCAGCGTCGAGGCTGTCCTTGAACGAGTCGGGGGCAATGACGATCTTCATGGGGTTTCTCCTGTCCTGATGAGCGGCATGCTGACAGGTGCCCGCTTGGGTCGCCTCGGTCAAATGCACAAAACGCCGGGCAGGTTGTTTGGGCGGATGCCTTCGTGACGCACCCTGCTTGCGCTTCAGTCTGCCGGCAACAGCTGTAGCCCCAGGTACAAGCTAAGCATCCCTTCCATACGCAACGGGTCGACCTCGCCCAGTTCGGCAATCCGCTCCAGGCGGTAGCGCAGGCTGTTGCGGTGAATGCCCAGGGCATCGGCACAGGCCTGGCTCTGGCCGTCATGGGCACACCAGGCGCGTAGGGTGGTGAGCAACTGGCCACTGCCGTCCTTGCTGCGAATACGCTGTAGCGGCTCCAGCAACTCATCCAGTGCGTCATCGTTGCGGTGGCGCCACAGCAGTGCCGGCAACCGGTAACGCTGCAGGCTAAGCAAGCGTTGGGTGGGCAATACCTCGCGGCCATAGGCCAACAGGTCACGTACCCGGCGGTAACCCCGACGTACCTGCTCCAGGCTCTGAGCAACACTGCCCAGGGCCAGCCGTTCGACCTCCCAGCCATGGCGTTGCAGGCGCTCCAGCAGGCGCAGCTCATCCAGTGCTACTCCTGCCGGGCGGCACCACAACAACGACTGGCGCGCCGGGCTTACGCACCAGCTATCCGGGTATCGGCTCGTCAACCATGCGGCCAGCGCCTCGGCCGTTGACCCCGAGGCAATTTCAAACAGGCACGGTACCCGCGGTAGCTGGGGTTTCAGGCCAAGTTGGCGAGCTTCGTCAAGCAAGCGCGGGGAGTCACCGCTGCCGCCCAGCAACAGCGCCAGCAGGTCGTCACAGCGCTGCCTTCGCCACTGTTGGTCTGCCTGTAGATTGCGCTGGGCCAGCAGCATTTCGGCGGTCATGCGTACCAGTTCGCCATAGGTGCGCACCTGTTGCGGGTCACCGGTCAGGCCCAGCACGCCCATCAGCCGGCCATCGAGCATCAACGGCAGGTTGACCCCCGGCTGCACGCCCTTCAGGCATTTGGCTGCGTCGGTATCCAGCTCGACGATCCGGCCGTTGGCCAACACCAGCTGTGCCCCCTCGTGACGGGTGTTGATGCGTTCCGGTTCGCCACTGCCCAGGATCAGGCCCTGGCTGTCCATGACATTGACGTTGCACGGCAGGATGGCCATCGCCCGGTCAACGATATCCTGCGCCAGGTCATGGTCGAGCTCGAACATTGCGTGGTCCTTTAGGTGTTAGGCTTTTGGGCTCGGGCACAGCAGCTTGGGCCGAGCACTGTGCAAAAGCACAAAGACAGGCTAGCCGCAGTCCCCGAGACTCGTCAGGGCGAGCGCCGGAACAGGCGACGCGGCGAAAACCATAACAACAGAGAACCCGATCATGGCACACAGCCCCGCCCCTGACCAAGGCACGGACACCACCCGCAACGCGCTGTACCGGCGCATCACCCTGCGGCTGATTCCGTTCATTTTCATCTGCTACCTGTTCAACTACCTGGACCGCGTCAACGTCGGCTTTGCCAAGCTGCAGATGCTCGACGCCCTTAAGTTCAGCGAAACGGTGTACGGCCTTGGCGCTGGCATCTTCTTCATCGGCTACGTCTTGTGCGGTTTGCCGAGCAACCTGGCGCTCAACCGCTTTGGCCCACGGCGCTGGATCGCGCTGATGATGATCGCCTGGGGCAGCCTCTCCACCTGCCTGCTGTTCGTCACCACCCCAACCGAGTTCTACACCCTGCGCCTGCTCACCGGTGCCGCCGAAGCCGGCTTCTTCCCGGGTGTGGTGCTGTACCTCTCGCGCTGGTTCCCGGCGGCCCGACGCGGGCGCATCATGGCCCTGTTCATGTCGGCGATCCCGGTGTCGGGCCTGCTCGGCGGGCCGTTCTCCGGCTGGATTCTCGAGCACTTCGCCGCCGGCCAGCACGGCCTGGCCGGCTGGCAGTGGATGTTCCTGATCCAGGGCTTGCCAACTGTTGCACTGGGCGTACTGGCGGTGTTCCTGCTCAGTGACGGCTACCAGAAAGCCACCTGGCTGAGCCCGAGCGAACGCCAACTGATCGCCGCCGACCTGGAGGCCGATGCCGCCAGCAAGCCGACCACCACCGGTGACAGCGTGCTGGCGGTGTTGACCAACCCGCTGATCTGGACCTTTGGCTTCGTCTACTTCTGTATCCAGAGCGGCGTGTACGCGATCAACTTCTGGCTGCCATCGATCATCAAGGGCATGGGCTTCGACAACCCGCTGCTGATCGGCTGGCTCAGTGCCATCCCGTACCTGCTGGCCGGTGTGTTCATGATCCTTTGCGGGCGCTCGGCAGACCTGCGCAACGAACGCCGCTGGCACCTTGTGGTGCCGATGCTGATGGGTGCCGTCGGCCTGTTGATTGCGGTGAACTTTGCGGCTAACCCCACCATCGCCATTCTTGGCCTGTCGATCGCCACCATGGGCGCGCTAACCGGCCTGCCGATGTTCTGGCCAATGCCAACCGCGTTACTCAGTGCCGGTGCAGCGGTCGCGGGCCTGGCGTTGATCAACTCGGTGGGCCAGATGGCCGGCTTCCTCAGCCCTTACCTGGTGGGCTTCATCAAGGACCAGACCGGCTCCACCGACGCCGCGCTGTATTCGCTGGCGGCGCTGATCGTGCTGGGTAGCCTGGTGGCCTTGCGCGTTACCCGCGCGGGTGCGTTGAATACTGCACGGGCCAATTGAGGCATTGGCGGGTAAACCCGGCCCCACAGGGATACCACAACCTCAAAGACTGAGGTGATCCTGTGGGGTTGGGCCTACCCGCGACGAGGCCCGCCCAGGCCGGATTGTCCACCGATCGTCAGCTCAACGCATTTCCTCCTCACCCCAGGCGTCAAATGGTTCCAAAGGCCCCTTTGGAGTAGCCCCATGACCCAGCACGCCGTGGCCCGCCTGGCCCAGCTCGACGAACACCGCCCCCTGCGCGTACAGGCCGGCAACGAAGAACTCATCCTCATCCGCCAGGGCGATCAGGTGCATGCCTACCAAGGCAATTGCCCCCATGCAGGTGCCCCTCTGGATGAAGGCGTGGTTTGCGGCGGTCTGCTGGTCTGCCCCTGGCACAAAGCGGCTTTCGCCGTAGACGACGGGGTTGTTTGTGAACCCCCTGCGCTGGCCGACCTGCGACGCTACAAGGCTTGGGTCAAGGACGATGAAATTTGGGTCGATGACCAACCACTGCCAGTGATCGAGCCGCCCAGGCACAGCGATGCTCGCTGTTTCGTGGTGGTCGGTGCCGGTGCCGCCGGCAGCGCTGCGGTTGCCACCCTGCTGGCCCATGGCTTCGCTGGCCGGTTGGTGTGGGTCGATCAGGAACGCCAGCCAGCCTACGACCGCACGGCCCTGAGCAAATTCGTGATTGCCGGGCAGATGGCGCCCGATGAGGTGCCCGCACTGTTCGAAGCCGACGCCCTGCGCAAGGGCCATCTGGAGCGCAAGCATGGCAAGGTGCGCACACTGAACAGCCAGAAACGCCAACTTACGCTCGCCGATGGCCAGCAGATCGACTATGACGCCTGCCTGCTGGCAACCGGCGCCAAAGCCCTGCGCCCAGACATTGCCGGTGTTGATCTGCCCGGGGTGTTCACCCTTCGCTCTCGGGAGGATGCCGCCCAGTTGCTGGACGCTGCCGAGCCTGGCCAACCCGTGGTGATCGTCGGTGACGGCTTTATTGGCCTCGAAGCCGCCTCGGCATTGCGCAAATATGGCGTACAAGTACACGTGGTCACTCGCCATGAAGCCCCACTGGCCCGGCAGTTGGGTGAACGTATCGGCCGCAGCATCCGTGAGCTGCATGAACGCAAAGGTGTCACTTTCCACGGCCCCACTGACGTTCAACGCATCGAGGGCCAGGGCAGCGTCGAAGCCGTGCAGTTGGCCAACGGTGAACGGCTGCAGACACCCCTGGTGCTGCTGGGGACTGGCGTCAAACCGGCCACTGGCTTCCTTCAAGGTGTGCCGCTGACCGAGGACAAATCCGTGAGAGTCGATGCAGAAATGCGCGCTGCCGATGGGCTGTGGGCTGCAGGTGATATCGCCACCTTTCCGTTCAGTGGCCGGCCAGTGCGTATCGAGCACTGGCGCCTGGCCCAGCAACATGGGGTGATCGCTGCCGCCAACATGCTTGGCGAACAACGCCGCTATGCCGATGTGCCGTTCTTCTGGACTTACCAGCACGGCCGCACCTATGAAGTACTCGGCCATGCCCAGGACTGGAACCGGATCGAGTTCGTCGGTGAGCCCGAGAACGGCGATTTCATTGCCCTGCAGTGTGTGGATGAACGGGTCGAGGCCGTGATCGCCAAGGGTTACTCCGATGCCATGGCGGCGCTGTCGCAACGCATGAAGCGGCCATTGAGCCTGCAGGAGGCGTTGCAGGTGATTGGCTGAAGGCCGCCTTTCAATGCGTCCCGGTTGTGTGTAAAACAGGTGGATCAGCCGACTGCAAAAGGACCCCCGCGCATGATCTACCGCCCACTCGGCCACAGTGGCCTGCAGGTTTCCGCCCTTACCCTGGGCAGCATGATGTTCGGCGAGCAGACCAGCACCGAGGACGCCTTGCGCATCATCGACAAGGCCTGGGACCAGGGCATCAATTTCATCGATACCGCCGATGTGTACAACGCTGGGCGCTCGGAAGAAATCGTCGGTGAAGCCGTGGCGCGCCATCGCCACGACTGGATCGTCGCCAGCAAGGTCGGCTTCGGCCCGGCCGACGGCCTGCCCAACCGCAGCGGGCTGTCGCGCAAGCACATCTTCAATGCCCTGGAGGCCACGCTGACCCGCATGGGCATGGATTACCTCGACATTTACTACCTGCACCGCGAAGACCACAAGGTGCCGCTGGAAGAAACCGTGCAGGCCGTTGGCGACTTGCTGCGCCAGGGCAAGATCCGTTACTGGGGCGTGTCCAACTTCCGTGGTTGGCGCATTGCCGAGGTTTGCCACATTGCCGAGCGCCTGGGCATACCCAAGCCGGTGGTCAGCCAGCCGCTGTACAACATCGTCAACCGCCAGGCCGAGCCCGAGCAACTCACCGCCGCAGCGGCCCATGGCCTTGGCGTAGTGCCTTTCAGCCCGCTGGCCCGAGGCGTGCTCAGTGGCAAGTATGCGCCGGGCGCCGTACCGGACGCCGGGAGCCGTGCAGGGCGGCAGGACAAACGCATCATGGAAGTGGAATGGCGCCAGGAGTCGTTGGCCATTGCCCGGCAGATTCAAACGTATGTCGAGGCCAAGGGTGTTGGCATTGTCGAGTTCGCCATTGCCTGGGTGTTGAACAACCAACTGGTGAGCTCTGCGATTGTCGGGCCACGTACCGAAGAGCAGTGGGAGACCTACGGCGGCGCACTGGCGGTGAAGATAACCGCAGAGGATGAAGCCTTCATCGATTCACTGGTGACGCCTGGGCATGCGTCGACACCGGGGTTCAATGATGTGGCCCATTATGTGAGCGGGCGGATGGCGCGTAGCTGAGCCATTGGGGAGCCCAACGCCGGGCTCCCGGTCCCCCCTTTCCCCAATCACCTCGGTATCGTGCGCACCATTGGTTTTTCACCTCTGGAGCTGCAATGAAACTCTTGCAACCGCTGCAAATCGGCCCACTCACCTTGCCCAACCGTGTGTTCATGGCCCCCCTCACCCGGCTGCGCAGCCTGGAACCGGGCGACGTACCCACCGCGCTGATGGCCGAGTACTACCGCCAGCGCGCCAGCGCCGGGTTGATCATCACCGAGGCCACGCAGATCTCCTTCCAGGCCAAGGGCTATTCCGGCTCGCCCGGCATTCACAGCGCCGAACAGATCGCTGCCTGGCAGCACATCAACCAAGGTATTCATGCTGATGGCGGCCACAGCGCCGTTCAGGTGTGGCACACCGGGCGGGTGTCGCACACCTCGCTGCAACCTGGCGGCGAAGCGCCGGTGGCGCCATCGGCGCTGCCGGCCGGTGCGCGTACGACCCTGCGTGACGAGCAAGGCAACCTGATGCGCGTGGAAACCTCGGCGCCACGGGCGCTCGGCGAAGCGGAAATCGCCGAGATCGTTGCCGACTTCGGTCAGGCAGCGGTCAATGCCCGCGCGGCTGGCTTCGATTTCATCGAGTTGCACGCTGCGCACGGTTATCTGTTGCATCAGTTCCTGACGCCAAGCGCCAACCAGCGCGAAGACCGCTACGGCGGCAGTGTCGAAAACCGTGCACGCATCGTGCTTGAAGCGGTGGACGCAGCCATTGCCAGCTGGAGCGCCGAACGTGTGGGTATCCGTGTATTCCCGCTGGGTGGCTTCAATGGCGTGGACAATGGCGAAGACCAGGAAGCCGCTGGTCTGTATCTGATCCGCGAGCTGGCCAAGCGCAACCTTGCCTACCTGCACCTGTCCGAGCCGGACTGGGCTGGCGGCAAGCCGCTGCGTGACGAATTCCGCCAGGCGATACGCGCGGCCTACCCAGGGGTGATCATCGCAGCAGGTGCCTACACCGCCGAGAAAGGTGAAGACCTGATCGCCCGCGGCTTGATCGATGCCGTGGCGTTTGGGCGCAGCTACATTGCCAACCCGGACCTGGTGGAGCGGCTGCGGGTGCAGGCGCCGTTGAATGAGCACCGGGCGCAGTTCGATTATGCCAATGGGGCTGAGGGGTATACGGATTACCCGTTCCTGAAGCAGGCTTGATGCAGTAACGGGAGCTCATGAGGGCTCCCGTTTTTTGTTCCCTGTGCCGACCTCTTCGCGGGTGAACCCGCTCCCACAATGGACCTGTGCAGTACCTGTGGCAGCGGGTTTACCCGCGAATGCTCCAGCGCGATTCAGGCCAGTTCAGCCAGCGCCTGCGCTGCATAGGCATGCGAGCGCTGCCGCGCCAGCGGGTCATGGATGCGGCAGTCGATCATCAGCTCGTCCGCATCGGTCTGTTCGATCAGCGAGCGCAGCCCTTCCCGTACCCGCTGTGGCCCACCGGCCACCGTACAGGCCATGACCTGTTCAAGTACCGCACGCTCATGCTCAGGCAGGCGTTCGACATAGCCCTCCTGCGGTTTGGGCAACAAGCCCAAGCGCCCGACGTGCAGGTCCAGCATCCACTTGCGGTGCGAGCTGGCCAGGTAGTCCGCCTCGGCATCGCTGGCGGCGGCGAACAGGTTCATGCCCACCATCACATAGGGTTTGGCCAACTGCTCGGAAGGCTGGAAGTTGGCCCGGTAATGGGCAATTGCCTGCAGCAGGTAACGCGGGGCAAAGTGTGAGGCGAAGGCATAAGGCAGGCCCAGCTTGGCCGCTAGATCGGCGCCAAACAGGCTGGAACCAAGGATCCACACCGGCACATCGTGGCTGCCGGGCACACCACGCACTCGGCGTTTACCATTGTCGGCCAGGTAATCCCGCAGCTCGGCGATGTCCTGGCTGAAATCACGCTCTGGCGCGGCACCGCGCAAGGCGCGCACGGTCGGCCCGGAAGTACCTGGCGCACGGCCCAGGCCCAGGTCGATGCGGCCTGGGTGCAAGGTGTCGAGGGTGCCGAACTGCTCGGCCACCACCAACGGTGCATGGTTGGGCAGCATGATGCCACCGGCACCGACACGGATGTGTTGGGTGGCATTGGCAATTTCGTTGATCACCAGCGAAGTGGCAGCCGAGCCGATGCCCGGCATGTCATGGTGTTCGGCGATCCAGTAACGGCTGTAGTGCTGTTGCTCGACATGCCGCGCCAGCTGGCGGGATTCTTCGATCGCGTCGGCGAAGGTCTTGCCTTCGCCGATCATGACCAGATCCAGTACGGACAGTGCAGTCATGGGGTCTCCAGTGGGATTATCAGTGGCTGACAGTTTCTATGCTCCGCCGCCAGCGATAAACCCAGCTTCAGGCCCGGCATAGGGGCCTGTCATTCCCCAATCAGTATTCCCAGGGCACGCCCGGTTCCCAGCTGGCCACCAGCAAATCGATGAAGCCGCGTACCCGAGGGGACAAGTGGCGCTTGCTCGGGTACACGATGCGAATCGGGTCTGCCGGTGGCCGGTAGCCATGCAGTACTTCCACCAGGGTGCCGGCGCGCAGGTCGTCGCCGGTGATGTAGGTGGGCAGGTGAATCAGCCCGAAACCGGCCCGGGCGCCGTCGAGCATGGCCTCGGAACTGTCTATGTTCAGCCGCCCGGGGTCTTCGCACAGGTGCAGGCCGGCTTCGGTGTGAAAGCGCCAGGGCATGGCCTTTTCGCCCGCGAGGAAGGCAATCTTGTCGTGGCCGTAGAGGTCACCGGGCACTTGAGGTACGCCGCGTTTTTCCAGATAAGCAGGCGATGCGCAGGTCACGAACTGCTGCCAGGCCACCGTGCGAGTCAGCAACTGCGAGTCCTCCTTGGGGGCACCTATGCGCACGGCGACGTCCACGCCCTCCTCCACCAGGTCGACGAAACGGTCGGTAAAACGGATGTCCGCACGCAGTTCGGGCCATTGCTTGAGGTACTGGTCGAGAATCGGCAGTACATGGCGCTGGCCGAGCGACAGCGGCGCGGTCAGGCGCAGGGTGCCGGTGGGTTTGCCACGGCGCTGGGCCATGGTGCTTTCAACTTCGTCCAGGTCATCCAGAATCTGCCGCCAGCGCTCGAACGCCACCAGGCCTTCATCGGTGAGGCTCAGTTTGCGCGTGGTGCGATTGAGCAGGCGTACCGCCATGCGTGCTTCCAGGCGCGCGATGCTCTTGCCCACCGCTGAACGGGTCAGGCCCAGGCTGGCAGCGGCGGCGGTGAAGCTGCCAGCCTTCGCGGCGCTGACGAAGGCGGCGATGTCGCCGAAGCGGTTGGGTTCCATGGTGTTATCCTGACGCTGATGAGACCGCCTTAGATGGGTGCAATTCCAGCCAATACAAGGTGCTGGCCCCTATCGACCTTCAAGGTAGCGGTCTGTCCAGCTGGCCAGCGGCAGGGGTGGTTGCTGATAGACAATGCGCCGCCAGATGAGCAGCAGATCATCACCATCAAGCATCGAACCAGGCCCGCTGCCTTTCCACTGCGAAGGTACATCGACCACCCAGTGCCCTTGGTGATCACGGTGCGCCATGTTGAAACGGAAGGTGTAGTTCCCGGGGATGCCCATGCGCAGGTCGGTGACCACCAGCGCGTCGCCTATCTGGTCGTACCGCAACCAGTCATCGGTGAACCAACGCAAACGCTGGTGCAAAGGATCGTTCTTCAATGCTTGCGCCAGCGCCAGGTTGCGCGGCAAACGCTGCATTTCAGGCACTTGCCGGTCGAACCCGCTGCTGATGCCTTCGTAGTAATCGCCATTCGGCGTCTTGGCCAGTACCCGCCAGACCAAACTGTTGAATGCGATCGGCACGGCACGTACCTCGTTCGCGACGATACCTTGCTGGTCGAGCGCCGCCTGGAAGCGCTGCTCGGCCGCCATGCGCCCGGCCAGGCCGAAACCCAGGTAGCAGGTGCTCAATGCCAATGCCAGGGTCAGCAGGCGGGTAGCCTGGCCGGTCATCCCTTTGATGATGGCGTATATCACCCCAGCCAGCAGCGGCAAGGTATAGACCGGGTCGATGATGAACACCGCCGCCCAGCTTTGCGGCGTGGTCTGCAAAGGCCAGAACAACTGCGTGCCGTAGACCGTGAAGGCATCGAGTACCGGGTGGGTGACCAACACTAGCCAAAACGCCAGAAAAAGCCTGGGCAAGGTATAACCCTTGCCAGGCCAGCATTTGTTGACCAGCCAGGCCAACAGCAAGGCCAGCCCGGTGAGCACCAACAGCGAGTGGGAGAAGCCGCGATGGTAAGTCATCTGCGACACCGGGTCGGCGTAGCGAATGATCACATCCAGGTCTGGCAGCGTACCCAGTGCGGCGCCATACAGCAGCGAGCGGCGGCCCTGAATGCGCCCGAGCACGGTCCCTTGCAGGGCCGCGCCCAGTACGGCTTGGGTGATGGAGTCCAAGGTTGGCATTCCTGAAAGAGTCGTATTCGGAAGCTACCTGCATACACCCCTGATGCGCAATTCCCCTGAATGGCTTAGAACAGTTGCCATGTGTACACCAGCGTCAGGCGGTTTTCGTCGATGTCGCTGCGGTAGTTGGACCGCGCCATGGCATTGCGCACCCGAATCCCCAGCCCCTTCAGCACCCCGCTCTGCACCGCATAGCCAATATCCAGGTCACGCTCGCGATCACGCCCTTCGTAACCCAGCCCGGTATCGACATTGTTACCCGTTATGTAGCGAACGGTCGCCGTCAGCCCCGGTACGCCCATGGCGGCGAAGTTGTAGTCGTAACGCACTTGGTACGAGCGTTCGTCGGTATAGGCAAACTCATAGGTCGGCACCTCGTTACCCAGCGGCGAAATGTTGGCGAATACCCGTGGGAACGGGCTGTCGCCATAGATGCCCTGGTAACCCACGTGGAAACTGTGGCCGCCATGCCGGGCGGTGAACATCGAGAAGAAGGCCTGGTTGTCGATATTGCCCAGCAAAGCATCGCCATCCTCGCGTGCAGTGAAGTACCCCAGGTTGGCGCTGAGTACCCAGTCGCCCACTGGCTTGCTGTGCTTCAGGCCGACGAAGCCCTGCTCGTAGATGTCTTCGAGTTGCCCGTACCACAGGCTGACACTGCTCTGGTTGGCATTGAAGGCGTAGTCGCCACCCACGTAGTTGAACGCATCACTCTCAGCCTGGCGCATCGGCACATGGCCGAGCATCGCGTTCATCTTGCCATCGCCGCCCTCGTTGCGCAGGTGGGTGCTTTTCAAGTGACCGGCCTGCAGGGTCAGCCCGTCGATTTCCGACGAACTCAAACTGGCGCCCTGGTAGGTCGGTGGCAGCAGGCGAATATCACTGAAGGTCAGCACCGGCAGGTTCGGTTGCAGCTCGCCTATACGCAGCTCGGTTTTTGATAGCCGTGCCTTGAAGGTGGGTGCCAGGCGGCTGTACTCGTCGGCAGCGCGGCCATCGCCATGCACCGGCAGCAGGCCAGTGTTGGCCCGGTCGGGGCTGCTGTCGAGCTTGATGCCAAGCAGGCCCAGGGCATCCACGCCAAAGCCGACCGTGCCTGGGGTGTAGCCGCTCTTGAAGTCGAGGATGAAGCCCTGGGCCCACTCCTCGGCTTTGGACTGCTTGTTGGCCCCGACGATGTCGGAGAAATCGCGGCTGAAGTAGTAGTTACGGGCACTCAAGGTGGCCTTCGAGTCCTCGAAGAAGCCGCCTTCGGCAGCCAGCAGTGGCTGGCTGAGCAACGTCAGGCCCAGGGCAACGCAAGGGGTGTGATTCATTCCGAAGCTCTCTTGATCTTGTTTTTATGGGTAAAGCGTTGGGAACACGGCAGGTCATGGGTTACGGCGCAGCACCTCCTGGGCACGTGGCTGGCGCAGCCGGAGCAGTGCGTGAGCCAGCAGGCCGAACAACAGCCCCCAGAACGCCGCCGACAGGCCCAGGAAAGCCACCCCAGACGCGGTGACCAGGAAGGTGAACAGCCCGGCATCGCGCTCGGCCGGTTCTGCCAGGCTGCGGGCCAATGCCTCGCTGATGGCGCCATACAGGGCCAGACCGGCCAGGGCGGCGATCAGTGCGGCAGGAAAGGCTGCGAACAGCGACATCAAGGTGGCCCCGGCAATGCCCAGCAGCAGGTACAGCGCACTGCCAGCTACCGCCGCCACGTAGCGCCGCCTCGGGTTTTCATGGGCTTCATGGCCGGTGCACAGGCTGGCGGTGACCGCCGCCAGGTTCAGCCCGTGGCAGCCGAATGGCGCCAGCAGTGCCCCGGCCAGGGCGCTGGCGCTGATCAGCGGGCTGGCAGGCGTGGGGTAGCCGGCGTTGCGCAGTACCGCCATGCCCGGCATGAACTGCCCGGTAAGCGCCACCAGCACCATCGGCAGCGCCAGGCTGAACACCGCCGCCAGGCTGAACTGCGGAGAGACCCACTGGGGCGAGGCCAGTTCAAGCACCAGTGCTTCGCTACGGAACGCACCGCTGGCCACGGTCACCACGGTGCCCACGCACAGCACCGCAGCCACTGCATAGCGCGGCTGCACCCGGCGCATCAGCACGTAGGTGATGAACATCGCCAACACCAGCATGGGTTGCAACGGCAAGGCCCGAAACACCTCGATGCCGAAGCTGAACAGAATGCCGGCCTGCATGCCAGCGGCAATGGAGCCCGGCAGCCGCGCAATAATGCGGTCGAAGGCTCCACTGATGCCAATCAGCAGCAGAACCAGGTTGGCCACGAGATAGGCGCCCACGGCCTGCTCCAGCCCCAGTTGCGGCAAGGCGGTGACCAGCAGCGCCGACCCTGGGATGGACCAGGCGATCACGACCGGTACGCGGTAGCGCAGGCTCAGTAGCGCACCGAGCACGGCACTGCCCATGGACACGGCCCAGACCCAGGACGACAGTTGCTGGTGCGACAGGCCGGCGGCTTCGGCGGCGTGGAAGATGATCACCAGCGGGCCGGCGTAGGAGATCATCGTGGCGATGCAGCCGGCGATGATGGCGGACAGCGAGCTGTCCTTGATCAAGGTTGTCATGAGACTCTCGCAAGGCATCGGCCGGCCTTGGAGGCTGGCTCTTGTTCTGTGTTGGCTGCTACGGGGCTCGCGCGATCCCTATGGGAGCGAGCGAGCCCCGTAGCAGCCAACTCGGTGGTTCAGGCGTCCTGCAACGCCCGTGGCCGGTTGCTGCGCTGCTCATCCACGCCGCCCAGGGCCGTCTGCAGCTGGAAGTCGAACTTCAACTCGGCATGCCGCCCCGCCTCGCCTTCGACGAACACCACTTCCCCCACCAGCCCATCGCGCGTGGCATAGGCAAAGTCATCCCACAGGTACTTGTCCCCCGACAGGTTGATCTGCGTGGTCAGGTGCCGGTAACCCGGCGCCGAGATGAAGAAGTGCACATGCGCCGGGCGCTGGCCGTGGCGGCCCAGCAGGTCCAGGCACTCCTGGGTTGGCCCCTGCGGGTCACATCCGTAACCCGACGGCACGATGGAGCGTGCGCGGTAACGCCCTTCGGCATCGGTGACGATGCGCCGACGCAGGTTGTATTCAGACTGGCTCTGGTCGAAGAACGAGTAGGTGCCACGGGTATTGGCATGCCACAAGTCCACCGTGGCGCCTGGCAGCGGCTGCCCTTGCGGGTCGAGCACCTGGCCTTGCAGGTACATCACCGTGGCTACGCCCTCCTCGCTACCGTCGTCCATGCGCACTTCACCTTGGGCAATCGGTGCACCGGCCACGTACAGCGGGCCTTCGATGGTGCGTGGGGTGCCGCCGACCAGCCCGGCCTGCTGGTCCTTGGCATCCTGTAGCAGGTCAAGGAAGTGCTCGAGGCCCAGGCCCGCCACCAGCAGCCCGGCTTCGCCGCGGCCACCCAGGCGGTTCAGGTAGTCGACGGCATGCCAGAACTCGTCCTCGCTGATCTCCAGGTCTTCGATCAGCCGCGCAGAGTCCTGCAGCACACGCTGCACGATGCGCTTGAGCCGAGGGCTGCCGGCATCGTTGCCAACGCCTGCGGCCTCTGCAAAGAACTGCTGTACTTCGCCAGTTTGGGAAATTTTCACGGTCATGGGTTTACCTCATCTTGTTCTTTTCGGTTCAGGCCTGCGCCGCAACGGCCTGAGCGTGGCGCCGACCACTGGCCAAGTGCACGGCCATGGCCAGCGCTGCGATGGCGCCAGGGATGGCGAAGGCTATGAAATTGAGTTGCAGCGGTAGGTTGATACCCATAAGCGCGCCGCCCAGCAGCGGGCCGACGATGGCGCCGTTGCGGCCGATGCCCGAAGCCCAGCCCAGCCCGGTGGAGCGCACCGACAAGCCGTACATTTGCGCAGCGCCGGCATACAGCAGAATCTGCGTACCGATGGTGGTGGCGCCGGCGATGAAGATCAGCAGGTAAAGCACGGGCATTGGGCTGTTCACCCCCAGCAGGCTGATCGACAGCGCAGCGGCAATGAAGAACGCCACCTTCACCTTGACCAGGTTGTAGCGGTCACCCAGCCAGCCACCGAGGATCGCCCCGGCCATGCCGCCAAAGTTCAGGGCCAGCAGGAACGACAGGCTCGAACCCAGGCTGTAACCGGCGTTGGCCATCAGCTTGGGCAGCCAGGAACTCAACGCATAGACCATCAGCAGGCAGCAGAAGAACGCCAGCCATAGCGCCAGGGTACGAATCGCCAGGCCGTTGCGGAACAGCTCAAGTACCGACGCCCCGCTGCCTTTGCGATCAGCCGCCTGCAGCACGTCATCGGCCTGCACGTCACAGTTCGGGTCCAGCCGTTTCAGCAGCTTGCGCGCTTCATCGCTACGGCCCTGACGCACCAGAAAACCGATGGATTCCGGCAGGTAGTAGAGGATCACCGGCAACAGCAACAGTGGCACCGCAGCGGCGAAGAACATCGATTCCCAACCAAAGCGCGGCAGCATGAAGATGCCAACGCCCGCCGACAGCATGCCGCCCAGCGAATAGCCGCTGAACATGATCGCCACCAGCGTGCTGCGCAGGCGTTTGGGCGCGTACTCGTTCATCAGTGCCACGGCGTTGGGCATCAGGCCGCCACAGCCCAGGCCGGCAATGAAGCGGTAGATGCCAAACTCGCTCGGGCTGCTGGCGAAGCCATTGAGAATGGTCGCCCCCGAGAACAAGGCGAAACAGATGGCAATGCCCTTCTTGCGCCCGATGCGGTCGGCCAGGCTGCCGAATGCCAAGGCGCCGAACATCATGCCGAACAGCGCATAGCTGCCCAGCGCACCCGCCTGCAACGGGGTCAGGCCCCACTCTTTCATGATTACCGGCAGTACCACGCCGTAGATGAACAGGTCATAGCCGTCGAAGATCAGCAGCAGGCCGCACCAGGCCATCACCATCCAGTGAAACGGGGTAAAGCGCGCATTATCGATGATCGGGTGTACGTCAAGGGTTCGCATGGCATCTGTCGCTCTTGTTTTTGTTGTGGAGGAAAGCTGTTGCCGTGAGGTTGCTGCTCAGCCGAGGTCGCCGCCCCCTACCGGCAGGGTCACGCCGGTGATGTACGAAGCCTCGTCAGAGGCAAGGAACAAAATGGCGCCCACCTGCTCGTCGATGCTGCCGTAGCGGTGCATCAGGCTACTGTCGAGGGTCTGGTCGACGATCTGCTGGTACCAGCGTTTTTCCTGCTCGCTCTGCTCGGCGCTGTTACGCGGCACGCGCCGGGGCGGTGCTTCGGTGCCGCCGGGCGCGGTGGCGTTAACGCGGATGCCGCGGCCGGCGGTTTCAAAGGCCAGGCACGCGGTCAGCGCGTTGACGCCACCTTTGGCCGCGCCATAGGGCACACGGTTGACGCCACGGGTGGCGATGGACGAGACGTTGACGATGGCACCGCTGCCGCGTTCGAGCATGTACGGCAGCGCGGCATGGCAGCACCACAGGGTCGGGAACAGCGAGCGGCGCACTTCGGCTTCGATCTGCTCGACTTCGTAATGCTCGAAAGGCTTGGCCCAGATAGTGCCACCAACGTTGTTGACCAGGATGTCCAGGCGGCCGAAGGCTTGGACCGCACTGGCCATGACTCGGGCGCAGTCAGCGTGTTGCTCCAGGTCGGCAGTGAGGGTGAGCATGCCCTCGCCGGCCAGTTCGTGGACCAGCTCGGAACGGTCTACCGCGACCACTTGCGCGCCCTCGGCCTTGAGCCGCCAACACACACCCCGGCCGATGCCTTGAGCGGCA
Source organism: Pseudomonas sp. NBRC 111132 (assembly GCF_001320565.1). Classification (NCBI taxonomy): domain Bacteria; kingdom Pseudomonadati; phylum Pseudomonadota; class Gammaproteobacteria; order Pseudomonadales; family Pseudomonadaceae; genus Pseudomonas; species Pseudomonas sp. NBRC 111132. The sequence goes on along the minus strand of NZ_BCBI01000025.1, from coordinate 56,196 downwards.
CCGGTGACCAGGGCGACCTTGCCTTGGAATCTATTGTTCATATCCATCTCTCCGGTTCACCACGATCCCTGTGGGAGCGGGTTTACCCGCGAATGCGTCCGACAAGACATAACCGCTGTACCGGCCGGCCTCTTCGCGGGTAAACCCGCTCCTACAGGGGGCAGTGTTGTGTTCGGGGTAAAGGAGTCAGGCCGCCGCCGCGAACTTCTCGTAGTAGAAGTTGGCCGGGGTAATGCCCTGCTCACGCACGTACTGGCTGACCGCTTCTACCATCGGTGGCGGCCCGCACAGGTACACGTCCACATCGCCGTCATTGAGGTGGCGTGGCTCGATGTGCTGAGTCACGTAACCCTTCTGCGGGTACTGGCTGTCCGGGTTGGCCACGCAGGCGCTGTAGGTGAAGTTGGGGATGCGCGACGCCAGCGCTTGCAGGCGGTCGAGTTCGACCAGGTCGAAGTCGTTGGTCACGCCATAGATCAAGTGCAGCGGATGCTCGCTGCCCTGCTCGGCGATCCTCTCCAGCATTGCAGTGAACGGTGCCAGCCCGGTCCCTCCCGCCAGCAGCAACAGCGGGCGCTGGATTGGCCGCAGGTAAAAGCTGCCCAGCGGCCCGGCCAGGCTCATGTTGTCGCCGGCCTTGGCCAGGTTGGTGAGGAAGCTGCTCATCAGCCCGCCCGGCACGTTGCGAATCAGGAAGCTGACTTCGCCGTCCTTCTGCAGTGAGCTGAACGAGTAGGCGCGGCTTTGCTCGCTGCCCGGCACCTTGAGGTTGACGTACTGCCCCGGCAGGAATGCCAGGCGGCTGAGGGCCTCGCCCTTGATGGACAGGGCAATGGTACTGGCCGACAGTTGGCGCACATCGCTGATGGCCGCCTCGAAACTGGCTTGCTCGGTCTTGCACAGCTGCGACGAAGCCGGAATGCGGATCACGCAGTCGCTTTCGGCGCGCATCTGGCACGTCAGCACGTAGCCTTCGGCGATTTCGTCTTCGCTCAGGGCGTCTTCGATGAAGTTGTCGCCCAGGTCATAGCGCCCGGATTCGGCCTTGCATTTGCAGGTGCCGCAAGCACCGTCGCGGCAGTCCAGCGGAATATTGATGCCCTGGCGATAGGCGGCATCGGCCACGGTCTCGTGGCCGCTTGCCTCGATGAAACGGGTAACGCCGTCTTCGAAATTCAGTGCGATCTGGTAGCTCATGTTGCACCTCGCGGGCGAGCCGGCCCACGGCGCGTCGCAGGACGCACCGGGCAGTGCTCGCAAAACCTTGTGTCAGATGTGGTAGATGTCGATGACCTGACGCACGTAGTCGTTTTTCAGCACCACCTTCTTGGCCTTGATCAGCGGCTGTTCGCCGCGCAGGTCGAGGGTGTAGAAACTGGTGCCGAAATAACTGTCAGTGGTCTTGTAGCGGAAGCTCAGGGTGTGCCAGTTGAAACGCACCTGGCAGCTGCCCTCGCCCTGTTCGACGATCTCGATGTTGCTGATGTTGTGCGAGGTGCGGGTGTCGGGCACGGTCGCGCTGGAGCGTTCGGTCTTGATGCGGAACACTCGGTCTTCCAGGCCACCCCGGTTGCCGTACCAGATCAGCGAGATTTCGCTCTGTGGGTCTTCGGTCAGGGTATCGTCATCATCCCAGCTGGGCATCCAGAAGGTGGCGTCGCTGGCGTACAGCTCCAGCCACTGGTCCCACTGGGCGTCGTCCAGGTAGCGCGCTTCGCGGTAGAGAAAGTCGCGCACGGTTTCATACAGGCTCATTGCACGGCCTCCACGGGGATCAGTTGCTGTTCGTCCTTGAGGGCCTGGATCATGGTGTCCTGCCAGTACTTGTGCTGCAGCACGAACAGGCCTTCGTCCTCGGTGCGCACGCCGGACAATAGCGGTTCGAGTTCGATTTCCTTGGCGGCCTCATCAGCGCCTTCGACCCAATGTTTAGCACCGCGGGACATATCGTTCCAACCGGTGCCGCCGCCGTAGCCGGTCTGGCACGAGCGGAACTCTTCCAGGTCGTCCGGGGTGGCCATGCCGCTGACATTGAAGAAGTCTTCGTACTGGCGGATGCGCTTGGCACGGGCATCGGCACTCTCGCCTTTCGGCGCGATGCAATAGATGGTGATTTCGGTCTTGTTCACCGAAATCGGCCGGGCAACGCGGATCTGCGAGCTGAACTGGTCCATCAGGTAAACATTGGGGTACAGGCACAGGTTGCGCGAGTTTTCGATCATCCAGTCGGCGCGGGCCTGGCCGAAGTCGGCGGCCAGCTGGTCGCGGCGCTCGTAGGCCGGGCGGTCTTCGGGGTTGGCCCAGCGGGTCCACAGCAGCAGGTGGCCGTGGTCGAAGGAGTAGAAGCCGCCGCCCTGCTTGGCCCAGGAACCGGCGCTCATGGTCTTGATCTCGTCACCCGCTTCGCGCTGCTTGCGCTGGTTCTGGGTAGCGGCGTAGTTCCAGTGCACGGAGCTGACGTGGTAGCCGTCGGCGCCGTTTTCGGCGGTGAGCTTCCAGTTGCCTTCGTAGATGTACGAGCTGGCACCGCGCAGCACTTCCAGACCCTCCGGCGACTGATCGACGATCATGTCGATGATCTTGGCCGACTCGCCCAGGTGTTCCACCAGCGGTTTTACATCGGCGTTCAGGCTGCCGAACAGAAAGCCCCGGTACGACTCGAAGCGCGCCACCTTGGTCAGGTCGTGGGAGCCGTCGCAGTTGAAGCTGTCGGGGTAGCCGGCATTGCTCGGGTCTTTCACCTTCAGCAGCTTGCCGCTGTTGTTGAACGTCCAGCCGTGGAATGGGCAGGTGTAGCTGGAGCGGTTACCGCGCTTGTGCCGGCACAGCATGGCGCCACGGTGGCTGCAGGCATTGAGGAAGGCATTGAGCTCACCGTCCTTGTTGCGCGAGATGAAAATCGGCTGGCGCCCCATGGTCAGGGTGAGGAAGTCGTTCTTTTCGGGGATCTGGCTTTCATGGGCCAGGTAGATCCAGTTGCCCTCGAAGATGTGTTTCATCTCCAGGTCGAACAGGCGTGGGTCGGTGAACATCTCGCGCTTGCAGCGGTAGATGCCCTTTTCACGGTCGTCCTCGAGCATGGCATTGAGGTAGTCGAATCCCAGGGACATGGCCAGGGTCTCCATTGTTATTGTTTAGACCTGGTCAGGTTAGGGAGACGACTGGCGGGGGACTATCCGGATTGTGCAGAGTGCTATCCAGCTTTGCCGGGATCTCGCACTTTTGGAACGCGCCATCTGGGGTCATGGAGCCAGCTTGCAACAACATCGCTCACAAGCGTGTTCGCGCCTGCTGACGCTTGCATTTTTTCGTTGAGTGGCGCGACTACCGCGAGCGCCTCGATCAATTGACTGTTGGACGATTTAAGGGGCGCAGCCGCATAGGGAGGATAGCCAATGGCTTGTTTCAAGTTTTCTCCAATGTTGCTTGATAGCTTCAATGCGGTGCCTTGCACTAATAATTTTTGAGCACCTGACCAATGCGGTGAATTCATGATGGGTTCTATTTGATCCCCGTAACCGCGTCCAAGGTTGTTGATAGTCTCTACAACTTTCTTGCTTACAGTATGGTCAGCCGCATATTTTCTGACACTTGGTAGCTTTGTAGGTTGCTGACGAGATCTTGGAGTTTCAGGGGCTTCCCATATTGTCCGAAGCGTAGGCGCTTTTGCAATCTTAGGATGCCTGTAGTACCCACTGGGATCAGTATAATTAACCGGGTCCCCACCACAGTAGGCATAACAGTTTATTCCTCCACCCGCCAATGGGCTCAAACTGTCAGGGCTGTGGAACCTCATCAAAACCGGATTGAACGCGCGGTATCCATTGCCCAGCAAGTAATGCCCTGTAGCAGGCTCTTTTCTCTGCCCGCTGAAGCGCAGCACTGATGGGCATTGCTCGCATCCGTCGCACCCATAAACGGTGTACTGCAGCGAACAAGAAGAAATCTGCGACGTCGACATGGTTCCCACCTCTTAGCCGAAATAGAGCAAATGGTGGGCTGTGCATGAAATGTAAACAACTGGCAGAAATATCAGGTGACCACACCAACGCGTCTCATCCCCGTCGCTTGAACGTCTGCGAGGGCAGCTCTCCAAACTGCTGCCGATACACCTCGGAGAACCGGCCTAAATGCAGAAAGCCGTAATCCAGGGCAAGCTCTGTCACGCTGCGCACGCCACAAGTCGGGTCGTTCAGGCATGCATGCACCCGCTCCAGCTTACGCTGGCGCACGTAATGCTTGGGCGTGGTGCCCAGATGCTGATCAAACAACGCATACAATGAGCGCAAACTCATACAGGCCTGCTCTGCCAGCACTTCTGCAGGCAGCTCCAGCTTCAGGTTGCGTTCGATGTAATCAAGAATGCGCTCAAGGCCAGCTTGCGGTGCGCTCAGGCTTTCGCGGCGGATATTGGTGCTCATCAGGGTCAGCAGCTTGCTGGCGACAATCTGGCTGTAATGGCCCTGCACCCTGGGTAGCGAATCGCTCACTTCCGCTTCATGGCAAACCATCGCCAGCAGGTTCACGAACCCGTCCAGTTCATCCAACCGATAATGGTTGCGCAAGAACCGCACGCCGCCTTCTGGCCGATGCCAGCGCTGTTCATCGCAGATCGAGTCCAGCAAGCGGGTCGGCACCTTGAGGATGAACTTCTCGCAGTCTTCTGAGTAAGTCAGATCAACTGGGTCGTCCGGGTTGATCAGCAGCAGCTCCCCTGGAATCAGGTGCTGTTCGCGCTTGTGCCCGCGCCACAGGCAATTGCCGTTGAGCAGCACTTGCAGGTGGTAAATGGTTTCCAGTGCTGGCGAGGTAACGCGCACGCTGCCACCGTAGCTGATACGACACAAGTCGAGTTCGGCGAACTTGCGGTGGCTGAGGCTGGCCTGAGGGTGGGTGGTACGCGACAGACCGATGCAATGCTGGCCCACATGCTGGTTCACATAATCGGACACAGCATAAGGGTCGGCGTGGTGAAACACGCTACTGCGTTCGCTCAGCAGGCGGCTTTCCATAGGCAAGGCACTCGGTATCGTTATTGTTCTGGTCGCCGCGTCCTACTGCCTTGTGGGCTGTGGTTGCGGTCGTCACGGTCATTCTATCGGGCCGGTTGCGGGTCGCGGGGGCAGGCGACAACCGGTGGATGGGCACACTACAGCAAAAAGGCGGGGGTTGGGCAATGCGGCGATGGGATTGGATGGGCGGATAACGGACAGGCCAGGTGCAGCCTGTGTTCGTTTATCGAACAGTTTCTTCCTGCCGCCCTGCCCACCCCTGGCTACGGGCACGATATTGGCGCGGAGCAACGGCAAACAACTCACGAAACCGCCGATAGAAATGCGGGAAGCTGATGAACCCGCTGGCCACTGCCACCTCGGTCAATGACTTGCTGGTGTGTTGCAACAGTTGGCGCGCATGGGTCAGGCGCAGCTCCAGATAGTAACGCGGTGGTGTGGCCTGCACATGGCGGCGGAACAGCCGCTCCAAGTGCCGGCGAGACAAGCCGGCATGTTCGGCGATTTCGTCGATGCCAATGGGGTCTTCGATATTGGCATGCATCAATTCCAGGGCCAGGCGCACCCCCTTGGGCAGGCTGGGGTCGATTTCCGGGGCGCTGGCAGGTGCGTCGCTCAAGACCCTCGCACGGTCACAGGCCAGCATCTGCTCCACGGCCCGGCGCAAGGGTACGCCACCGCACTGTTCAAGCATTGCCAACATCATGTCCAAGGCACTGCTGGCACCGGCGCAGCTCATATGTCGCCGGTCCAGCACATGGGCCTGGCGGCTGATACGTACTTTGGGGAACAGCTCGTTCATCATCGCTCGGCCATCGGGGTGGAAGGCGCAGTCGTGATCATTGAGCAAGCCAGCCTCGGCCAGGAAGTAAGCGCCGTTCCACAGCCCGCCCAGTTGGCAGCCGTACTGGTCGGCTTGGCGCAACTTGGCACGCAGTTGCGGCGCGGCTTCCAGGCGCACGCGAAAGCCACCACACACCAGCAGGCAGTCAAGGCCGTGCACATCCAGGTCAGCGAGCTGAGTGTTGACCGGCAAGGCGATGCCCAGGTCGCTCATCACTTGCGCGCCCTCGCCCACCACCTGGATCTGGAACAACGGCGTGGCACTCATCAGGTTGGCGGTGACCAGGCTGTCCATCGCCGCTGTGAAGGCCATCATCGAGAAGTGCTCGCGCAGGACGAAGGCCACGCGCTGGCACGGCATTGAAAGCGAAGTGCGGATGGCCGGGGCCAGGTGGGCCAGGTTGGTGCTTTTGAGGATGCTTTCGAAGTGGCTCATGGCTTTAACTCAACTGCGGGAGTTGCATTGGCTTCCACGCGGGCTTGCCCGCGAAGAAGCCAGCAGTGCTGGAACAGGTTACTTGCCGGCCTGGGCCGCTGCGTCGCGTGAGGCTTGCAGCCACTGATCGAACTGCTGGCGGTGAGCGGCAACCCACTCCTTGGCATGGCGCTCAATGTCTTTAGGCTTCTTCTCGCCCTGCTGCATCTTCAGGTTCTGGTTGCTCTCGTCGTCGGTGCTGATCTGCACCAGCGACAGGAACTTCAGCGCCGCCGGGTTCTTTTCGGCAAAGTCCTTGTTCAGCACGGCCACCACCTTGTCGATGGCAAAGCCCAGGTTTTTGCCGTGGTAGGTGGTGTCGACGTCGTTCTTGCCATCAGGCAGGTCGGTCTTCGGCACTTCCAGCCAGACCACATCCTTGCCTTCGACCAGCACGCTGGCGATCCACTGCGGCACCCAGGTGAAATACAGGATCGGCTTGCCTTCCTTGTAACGGGCGATGGTGTCGGCCATCAGCGCAAAGTACGAGCCTTGGTTGACGTTGACACTCTTGTCCAGGTCGTAGGCCTTCATGTGGTGGGAAATCACCAGCTCGCAACCCCAGCCCGGATTGCAACCGGTCATGTCGGCCTTGCCGTCGCCGTCGGTGTCGAACAGTTTGGCGATTTCCGGCTTTTTCAGGTCGGTGATGTACTTGATGTTGTACTGGTCGGCGGTTTTCTTGTCGATCAAGTAGCCCTGGGCGACACCCGGCAGAATGTTGCCGGTCTTGACCATCACATCATCGCCGCCAGCCTGCTGGTAGAACTTGTCGTGCAGTTTTTCCCACAGGTGCACGGTGAAGTCGGCATCGCCGTTGGCCAAGGCCACCATCATCACGCCGTATTCGGTCTCCTTGGGTTCCTGCACGTTGTAGCCCAGCTCGCGCAGGCCTTCCATGGCCACTTCACCGCGGAAACGCTCTTCGGCGATCGAGGGGAAAATCGGCGTTACCTTCACGCCATCACCCGGTTTGTCCGCCGAAGCGTTTGCGCCCAGCGCAGCGGCCACCAGGGTCAATGCCGTGGCACATTTGAGGATGCTGCGGGTGAATTTGGATTCGTGCATCGTCGCTTACCTTCTTCTGATTTTTATCTTCAAGTGCGGCAGATCGAACGTATCAAGTGTCTTGCTGTGCTCAGGCGGTCTTGCGCCGCCCTTTCACGGGCGCTGCGCCACACAGGCGCATCACCACGCCTGCGGGGCCAGTGTGGTACCAGCGCAGGCTCGGGTCGGCACTGGTGCGGGCGCCCATGGCCTGGGTCAGGCGGTCGAGGAAGATCGCCAGCAGCACCAGCCCCACGCCACCGACCGTGGCCAGGCCCATGTCCAGCCGGCCGATGCCGCGCAGTACCATCTGGCCCAGGCCACCGACCGAAATCATCGAGGCGATGACCACCATCGACAGCGACAGCATCAGGGTCTGGTTGAGGCCAGCCATGATGGTCGAAGTGGCCAGCGGCAGTTGCACGCGGGTCAACATCTGCCGTGGGGTGCAGCCGAAAGCGCGGGCGGCTTCGATCTTGTCTTCCGGCACCTGGCGAATACCCAGGTTGGTCAGGCGCACCAGCGGCGGCAGGGCGAACACGATGGTCACCAGCACGCCAGGTACATTACCGATGCCGAACAGCATCACCACCGGGACCAGGTAAACGAACGCCGGCAGGGTCTGCATGGCATCGAGCAGCGGGCGGATAATGCTTTCCAGGCGGTTGCTGCGGGCGCAGACGATACCCAACGGAATGCCGATGACCGCGCAGAAGAACACCGACGTCAGTACCAGGGCCAGGGTGGTCATCGACTCCGACCACACACCGATCAGGCCGAGCAAGGTCAGGGTGATGAAGCACAGTACCGCCATGCGCTTGCCTGCCAGCTGCCAGCCCAGCAATGACGAAAGGAGGATGCCGATGGTGGGCGGGATGCTCTGCAGGGTGAACTCGATGCCATTGAGCACCTGGTCGATTGGCCAGCGAATGGCGCGGAACACCTCGCGGAAGTTGTGCACCAGAAAGTTCAGGGTCGCGGTGACCCAGTCGCCCAAGGGGATGGTGGCCGCCTGGAACGGGTCAAGCAGGCTGAATTCGGACATGAGGGCTTACCTGTTCTAATAAACGCTACGGGCGCTTCTTGGATTAGTTGCGGCTCAGGGTCTGCAGCAGCTCGTTCTTCGACAGCGTGCCCTTGAAGGCGCCCTGACGGTCGAGCACTGGCACCGGGTACGGCAGGTCGGCAGCAATCCCGAGGACTTCGTGCAGCGGCGTGTCGGTGTACACCGGGCGCTGTTCGTGCAGGCTGTAGCGGTCACTGGCAGTGGCGCCGTTGACGTCGGTGTCGACCACGCCCAGCAACTGCCCGCGCTCGTCGACCAGGTAGCCAAACGGCACGCCGGCCTGGAAGCTCGGCGCCTTGCCATTGACCTTGCACACCACGGCCGGGTCGAACCTGGCCACATCGCCGGCCTTGAGCACCCGCGAGCTGTCGAAGCTCTTGAAGAAAGTACGCACGTAGTCGTTGGCCGGCTGGTTGATCAGCTCTTGTGGGGTGCCGATCTGCACCACACGGCCACCTTCCATGATCGCAATGCGATGGCCGATGCGGATGGCTTCTTCGATGTCATGGGAAATGAAGATGATGGTGCGTTGTTGCTCAGCCTGCAGGCGGATCAGTTCGCCCTGCATCTCGCTGCGGATCAGCGGGTCGAGTGCGGAAAACGCCTCGTCCATCAGCAAGATCGCCGGGTCGTTGGCTAACGCCCGGGCCAGGCCCACACGCTGCTGCATGCCACCAGACAACTGGTGCGGGTAACTGTTCTCGTGACCGGCCAAGCCAACCTGGCTCAAGGCTTCACGGGCGCGGCTGTGGCGTTCGGCTTCCGGCACACCGGCAATTTCCAGGCCGAAGGCGGTGTTCTCAAGCACGCTCATATGCGGCATCAACGCGAAGGACTGAAACACCATGCCCATTTCCTTGCGGCGCACATCCAGCAAGGCTTTGTCTGAAAGACCGGTAATTTCCTTGCCGTTGAGGTGAATGCTGCCGGAAGTGGGTTCGATCAGGCGGTTGAACAGCCGCACCATGGTCGACTTGCCCGAGCCCGAGAGGCCCATGATGACGAAAATCTCGCCACGCTTGACGGAAAAGCTTGCATCGAACACGCCGACAACGTGGCCGGTCTTGCTGAAGATTTCGTTCTTGTCGGCGCCCTTGCGGAGCATCTCCATGGCCATGTTCGGGTTGGGACCGAACACCTTGAAGATGTTGTTTACCGAAAGAATCTCATCGGCATGGCTCATACGACCCTCTTTATTATGCTTATTAACCAATCAATCAACATCGCACTTTCAATAAGGCGGGTAGCGATCAGTGCGAGTACGCTTGGCAGTCCGTTCAAATTCGAACGTGAGTCAAAACCGGCACGCAGAATGTCCTGCTTCAAAAAGTTATCCGACATCGATGTCTCGAATGTCGCGCCGTGGCGTTAACGTTAGGCCTTGCGCCAGAGGGGGTCCAACGACATTTGCATGGCGCTAACCATTACCTGAAGTTATCAATCGGGCGCTGAGGCCGTAGGTAGAGCCGCCCGCACATTTACCTGTTGGCGAGGAACAGGCTAGAGTGGCCTGATTGGCTAGATGAAGGACCTCCCCCCTACCCATGGTCAGACACTCCGAACCCGATCAGACGCTGATCAAGATGCCCTCGCTGCGTGCGGTCAAAGTCTTCGTCGCCGCCGCCAAGTACCAGAACTTCACCCGTGCCGCCGAGGCGCTGTGCGTCACCCAGGCTGCAGTCAGCCGGCAAATCCGCGAGCTGGAGACCTACCTGGGCGCCGAGTTGTTCACCCGTGTGGGCCGTGCGGTGGAGTTGACCGTGGCCGGTTCGATCTTCTTCGATGCGGTGCAGTTATCGTTCGTCAACATCTCCCAGGCGGCCGAGCGTATCCGCAGCAACACCAATACCAAGCAGGTAGTCACCCTGTGCTGTTCACCGGCCTTTGCCGCCTTGTGGATGGGGCCGCGCATGCCGAAGTTCTTCGCCGAGCACCCGGACATCGACATCAACCTGGTAACCACCCAGAACTTTCTGTCGATGGAGCCTGGGGTGCGCCCCGACATTTACATCACCAAGCTGGGCAAGGTGCAGGCAGGCTATAGCTCGCACCCGCTCAACCATGACGTGATCTACCCGGTGTGCACACCGCAGTATTTGGCGCAGCACCCGGAGGTAGGAACCCTTAAAGGGTTGCGCGATGGTACCTTGCTGAACCTCAGCCCCTATGGCCGCTCGCAAGTCGCCGAACATGTGGACTGGAATGTGTGGCTGGCCTTCCATGACGTCGACCTGAAAAGCCGCGCCAGTACCGCACCGCATTTCTTCAATGCCAACGACTACAACCTGTTGGTGCAACTGGCCCTTGGCGGCCAGGGCGTGGCGTTGGGCTGGCATCACTTGGTCGAGTCGCTGGTGGCACAGGGGATGCTGGTAAGGCCAGTGGCAGAAGAACTGGTGCTCAAGGACACCTTTCACTTCCTGGCATTCAATGAAGACAAGGAGCATGAGGCCAGCTGCCTGCGCTTGCGGGACTGGTTGCTGGACGAGTTTCAGCCGTTGTTGGAGTCGTTGGGTAATCGGTAACCCTGCGCTTTCGGAAACAGCTTGCAACCAAACCAACCTGCCATCCCGTCACTTTTTCGACACCCAGCACAGTGCTTCTGCTAGAAAGCCCACATGCCTACTCTCTTCGTCACCCACCTGCGCCGCCGCTGGCTCCCCTGGGTGTGCGCCATTCTGCTGGTCATCGGCCTGCCCACCAGCTGCGCCGTGCTGCAGTACAAGGAGCGCGAGCTGGTGTTCCGCATCGAGCCTGGCCAAGCCAGTTGGTTTCGCGGGCTGCCTAGCGGCGTGCAGGAACTCGACCTGCGCCCGCACAGCTTCAGCGATAACCAAAGCCTGCACGCCTGGTGGTGGCCGGCCAAACGCGCCAACGCGCCGGCCATCCTTTACCTACACGGCGTGCGCTGGAACCTTACCGGCCAGTTGTTCCGCATAGAACAGCTGCATGCCATGGGTTATTCGGTGTTGGCCGTGGATTATCGTGGCTTTGGCCGAAGCCGTGGCGACCTACCTTCCGAGGCCACGGTCTACGAAGATGCACGCATTGCCTGGGAGCGCTTCGCCCAGCTGCAGCCAGATGCCGGCAAACGCCTGATCTTCGGCCATTCTTTGGGGGGCGCGGTGGCGGTGGAACTGGCCAGTGAGCTGACACGCGAATCACAGAACAACGGTGCCAGTGTGCCGGCACGCGGGTTAATCCTGGAGTCGACCTTCACTTCACTGGGCGATGTCGCGGCGGCAGTGGCCAATACCTCCTTGCCAGTGCGCTGGTTGATGTCGCAAAAGTTCGACTCGCTGGACAAGATCAAGGGGGTTGGCCTGCCTGTGCTGCTGGTACACGGCCTGGATGACCGATTCGTGCCAGCACGTTTCAGCCAGCAATTGTATGAAGCAGCCCACCAGCCCAAGACATTGCTGCTGGTGCCCGGGGCAACCCATAACAACAGCATGAGCCTGGCCGGGCAGCGCTATAAACGCGCCATACAAGCGCTGCTCTGAAGTTACTGCACCGGCAGAAAGTTCATCAGCAACAGGCTCTGCGCATAATTCAAGCCAATCCGCCGATACCGCTCATCCAGCAGCTCGGCCAGCAAATCCAGCCGCGCGACGATCTTGCCGAACTCCACGGCAAAACTCAGGTTGCTGCCCTCCTCCGAGATTTCGTTGGAGAACAACAGCAGCACCCCATTGGCGTCCTGTCGCTGGCTGAGCATCCACGTCGCCTTTTCGATATTGCGCGCAGCGTTGTTGATGAACAGCGGGTCGATGGTGTCGGTCATGTAGAACTCGGTACGCCCGCCGTGCGCGGTGATCAGCATGCTGCCGATGGCGTAGATGAAGGCGCCGACGCGGTCGCCGCGAAACTCGGGGCTAAGGGCGTAGCTCAATGCCGCCAGGTCGCGGCGGTTGCCCAGTTGCGGCAGCGGCCGGCGCTGCTCGATGGCGATGCGGATCTGGCGCTCGGCAGTGGCGGCGTCGACGTAGCCCGACATCTTCCACTGGTTGGGGTTGCGCAGGTACAGCTTGTTCATCAGCAGGTACAGGCTTTGCAAATTGTCGCGCATCGACAACGTGGCCAGGCGGTCGACGCTGGTCTGGAACAGCTCGCTGGGTTTGCCATTGCCGAACTGGCTGACCATATCGCGGCCCTGTTCCTGCGTGCAGGCACAAAGGCCCGCAAGGGCGCCGGCCAGCAGCAGGCGGGGGAAGAATTTGGGGTGTCTTGCAACCATCGGCACCGGGTCAATATACGGCGGCTGCTCTGGGGATCAGAGCAGCCTGGCCAAGCATAGAGCCCGGAAATTGGAAAAAGTGCGGTGACCAGGAAAGCAGTATCCTGTAAGGGCTCTTCGCGGGTAAACCCGCTTCCACAGGTTCAGCACTAGTTTTGAAAACTGTGCCCCACTTGTGGGAGCGGGTTTACCCGCGAAAAGGCCCGTATAGGAGACACACCCATCACATGGCGTGACGCAACATCTCCACCACCTGCGCATGCAGCGCCGGGTCACCACAGGCTACGACGCAACCACCGTTCTGCGCCGAGCTGCCATCCCAGGCCGTAATGACCCCACCCGCCCCTTCGATGATCGGCATCAGCGCCTGTACGTCATACGGCTGCAGGCTGGCCTCGACGATCACGTCGACAAAGCCCGAGGCCAGCATGCAGTACGCGTAGCAGTCGCCACCATAACGCATCAGCCGCGCCTTGCCGGCAACGGCCTCGAACGCGGCCTTGCGCTCGGCGGTGTCGAACATGTCTGGCGTGGTGCACATCAGCGTGGCCGAAGCCAGGTCGGCACAGGCACGGGTCTGCAAGGGCGTGCCACTGCGCCAGGCGCCTTCGGGGGTGCCGACAAAGCGCTCGCCGGTGAACGGCTGGTTCATCACTCCAACCACCGGGCGCGTGCCGTCGTTAAGGGCAATCAGCGTGCCCCACAGCGGCAGGCCGGTGATGAAGGCGCGGGTGCCGTCGATCGGGTCGAGCACCCAGGTCAGCGGGCTGCTGCCGACGGCCACGCCAGCTTCTTCGCCAAGAATGCCATGCTCGGGGTAACGCGCCTGGATCAACTCGCGCATGGCGTCCTCGGCGGCCTTGTCGGCAACCGTCACCGGGTCGTACAAGCGCCCGCCCTTGTCCTCGACCTCCAGGCTGGCGCGAAAGTACGGCTTGATCGCCACAGCGGCAGCATCGGCCAACTGCTCGGCGAAGGTACGGAATTCGCCGATCTGTTCAGCGCTCAGGGACATGGGGCAGGCCTCGTGACAATGATGGGGCCAGCATCATACCCGACACGCCGTGCCAGCCGCACTCAAACAGCCGTCAGGTGCTCATACAGGATGGTCGCGCCCACCAGCATCAGCACGATGCCGCCGATGATCTCGGCACGCTTGCCCACCACCGAACCCAGGGCCCGCCCCAGCATGGTGCCGAGGGTGACCATGGTCATGGTCGCCAGGCCGATCGTCGCAGCCGCCACCCAGATGTTCACATCGACGAACGCCAGGCCAATGCCCACCGCCAGGGCATCGATACTGGTCGCCACCGCCGTCACCGCCAAAATCCAGAATGAGTGCTGGCTTTGCTTTTCTTCCTCTTCCTCATCCGGCTTCAGGCCGGCATGCACCATGTGCGCGCCCAGCAATAGCAGCAGGAAGAAGGCAATCCAGTGGTCCCATTGCTCAACGTACTGGCTGGCCGCCTGGCCCAGCAGCCAGCCAATGACTGGGGTTATGGCCTCGATGACACCAAAGATCAGGCCGGTGCGCAGGGCTTCGGCCAAACGGGGTTTATGCAGGCTGGAACCTTTGCCGATGGCGGCCGCGAAGGCATCCGTGGACATGGCGAAGGCAAGGAAAACGAGGGAAATGGGATTCAACGATCAGGCTCCGCCGGGCTACGAGTCAACGACAGCTCCCTGCAGGCCCGGCTTGGCTACAGAAAGGTCGTTGGTCTCGCCAATCCAGCTGGATGCACAGGCCATGGCAGGTTGCCAAATATGTTGACCGGTGCGCCTTCGCTTGGGTGCGAAGGCAGGCTACTCCCCAAAGAGTGCGGCGATGATAACAGCCCCAGGTGAAAAAAGCGTGAACGGCTTTACCGGCCACACAGGACTAGACTGAACAGAACCAGGTGACCGGGGGGCTGCCACACGTGGAGGTGTGAGATGAGCCAGTTCAAGCGTCTGTTCGTCATGCTCGGCCCGCAAATGCGCCACACGCCAGCGCTGCAACGCGCAGCGGCGCTGGCGGAATCCAGTGGTGCTCTGCTGGATATCAATGTGATCGTCGACGACGTCGACACCTTTGGCTTGATGAGCGATGGTCGCGAGCGTGAGCGGCTGCTCAGCGACAACCGCCAATGGCTGGCGGACGAGGCCGAGCAACTGGGCAACGCCGGCCTCGACGTGTCCACCGAGCTGTTGTTGACCCGCGACCCACTAGGCTGCGTGCTGGAGCGGGTCGAACGGCTGGGCTGCGACCTGCTGGTCAAGGACGTACAGCACGAACCGGTGCTCAAACGCCTGCTGGTCACGCCACTGGACTGGCAGTTGCTCAAGGACAGCCCGGTCGCCGTGCACCTGGTCAGCGACATCCGCCTGCCCCTGCCCCGGCAAGTCGCCGCCGCGGTGGACCTGAACAGCCATGGCGCAGGCGAGCACCTGGACGAGCAGGTAATCCACTGCGCGCACGCCCTGGCCCTGCAATGCAACGCCGAGCTGCACCTGTTGCATGTGTGCGACGCGGCCAAGACCCACATTGCCGACTTCGGTGCTGGCACGGTGACCATGCCCGGCTTCGAGGGCAGCGTGCGCACTGCGCAGCGAGCAGCGTTCAACCGCCTGGGCGACCATCATCAGATCCCGCTGGAACGCAGGCATTTCCTGGAGGGCGCAGCGATCAAGGCCATTGCTCAGTTCGTCGGCCACAGCCGGGCCGATGTGATCGTGATGGGCAGCCACCGGCATGACGCGATGCAGACGTTCCTGGGTGGGACCACGGCGCATGTGCTGGAGCATCCGCTGTGTAACGTGCTGGCGATCAAGGCCGTGCGCTGAATGTGGGTAAGCCTGAACCGATCTCTTCGCGGGAATGAATAGGAGCAGCGCAAGGCTGCTCCTATCTTGTGTCAGAAACCCTTGCTGTAGAACAGCGAGTACGACTCGATCCCGTCGTTAGGCTGCTTGAGCCCAGCGTTGGAGTAGTGCATCGCGCGGATCCCGACTTTTTGCTCGCCCGGCAACTTCAGACCAAAACCGATGCGGTCTTCGAAGTTGACCGACGAGCCCAGGCGCTGGTCGCCCACGTCGGTCTTGGAAAACGCCGCCAGGCCAATACCAGCCTCGATGTACGGTGTGTAGGTGAAACCGCTGAACTCGTACGTGAACACCGGGCTGAATGACAGCGAGTGTGCGCCACTGGCGTCACCGCCCTCCCAATAGGTGTAGGCGGCATCCCAGTAACCGGTCACGTAACCGGTACTGCTTTCCAGCCATTTCTTGTCCCAGTCGAACGACAGGCCGATACGGTAGGTCATGTCGCCTTGGCTAGTGGCGCCCACGGCACCGGATACCTGCGCGGCCTGGGCCAGGTTGGCCCCTGCAAAGGCCAGCACTGCAGCGGCCAGCGAAGCTGCGAGACGGGTTTTCATCAACGACTCTCCTGATGGTCTACACGGCAAGCGGGGGCTTAGGCCCCTCGATCTTTTAGGGTGGACCGGCGCATCCAGACCGGTCACACGAAGTAATAGTTTTTTGATTATTGTCCAGATAATCAGAAAGTTGAAAGTGTATTGCCACTATTGGCTAAATCGCTTGCTTAAGATGTGCCTTGCCGTGCACAGCACTTCAGTCGTATTCCGCCTCTTCATGCTCACCCAGCAAACGCCTTTGCCGAGGCGTGGCTTCCTCCAGCACCTGCGGGTTGAAGCGCCAGTTCAAGTACGGCGAGAACTTCTGCGCGACCATGCGCCGGCCATAGTGCACCTGCAGCATGTCGCGCTCGCGAGCCTGGCTGCAATTGGGCCCGGCGCTGTGCCAGACATCGCTGCGAAACACCAGTGCATCGCCCGCCTTGCACAACACGGCCTGTGCTTCACGCCCCTGCCAGTAATCTTCCCCCGCCTGGGGTGGCCGCGCCGCGCGGTGGCTGCCGGGTACGATGCAGGTCGGGCCGATGCCGTGGTCGATGTCGCTGAGGTACAGCTGCGCAGTGAGGATTTGTGCGGGTTGGGTGAAGTCGCCTTGCGCGCTTAGCCAATCAGGCAACTGCATGGGCAGATAATCCAGGTGCAAGGCCATGCCCGGGTAACCCGGATGGCTGCGCCAGGCAGTTTGCCCGATCAGATGGCAATCAGCGCCCAGCGCCGCTTCAGCCAGGGCTATCACAGGCGGCAGGTCGAGAAAGGGCAACCACAACGGGTTGCGGTTGAACACACACTTGTAGTGTTCCAGCAGCCCCTGGTAGTCCCAGTGAATCGGCTGCAGGTCATCGATGGCGCAGCGCAACAAGGCGATGCGCAGGGGTTCGAGCACACCGGGGAGCAGCACATAGCCCCGCTCGTCCAACATCTCCAGCTGAAGGTCCAGGTTCATGACGATGTGCTCCGCCATGACGGGAGCACATTTGTACTCCCGCCCGTTTATCCATCAACGCCAGTTCAGGTTCACGGTTGTGGGGGCTTTGCCATTCACGGTCACCAATTGCTGCACCGTCTCACCCTGGGCGTTGCCCATGATCTTGTACTTGCCAGGAGGCAACTGCACATACAGCAGCGGCCCGGCATCCGTGATGCTCAGTACAGGCTGGCCTTTTGCGTTCTGGATATCGACTGAAGCCCCGCTCTGGAATTTGCCTTCCGGGCCAGTGGAAAGCTCCACATGCAGGTCATAACCAGATTTCTTGCGCAGCGCATTGGCCTCATCCTGGCCGATACCGCCTTGCAAGTAATGCACGCCGTTCTGTTCCTGTGGTTGCAACTGCACGGCCTGCATGTCGATGGGGGCATTGAGATCGGCGGCGGCAGCCAGGGTCCATGGCAAGGCCAGGGTTAACAGCAACGCGGCGCCGAGTGCATAGTGATGGTTACGCATGGTACGACCCTCCTTTAGAGGATGGCTTACCTATTATCTGATCCTCTCAGGGGGGTGGTGTTCGTGCTGATGCATGGTCGTCATCGTGATATTCGGCACTAAGCCATCAAATAAACGTAAATTTAGCTGTTTATCAATTGGTTGTGCGCCCTTCCTCTAGTAGTTTCACGAACATGCTCAAACTGCGCGATACTGTGCCTCTGCGCCATACCAGCCAGGTTTTCAGGTAGCGGAAGTCCTCCGACATCGGCCAGGCGCTGACGGTGCTGCACCCGGGCATGTTGTCGAGCATGCTGCGTGGCATCATGGCCAGGCCGGCACCGGCGCTGACGCAGGCCAGCATGCCGTGGTAGGACTCCATCTCGTGGATCTTGCCCGGCACTGCCTGGTCCTGCACGAACCAGCTTTCGAAATGATGACGGTACGAACAGTTGGCACGGAAGGCGTAGATGCTTTCGCCGTTTACGTCCTGGGCGCGGGTTACGGGTGCATGGTTCAACGGGGCGATCACCATCATCTCTTCCTCAAAGACCGGTATGCCCTCCAGCGTCGGGTGCAGCACCGGGCCGTCGACGAACGCGGCCACCAAGCGGCCAGACAACACGCCTTCGAGCATGGTCCCGGAAGGCCCGGTGGACAGGTCCAGGTCAACCTTGGGGTAGCGTTGGTTGTACGCCGCCAGCAAGGCCGGAATACGCACCGCTGCGGTACTTTCCAGCGAGCCCAGAGCAAAGGTGCCCTGTGGGTCTTCACCTGCTACGGTCAGCCGCGCCTCGTGTACGAGGTCCAGAATGCGGCGCGTGTATTCGAGGAAGTTCCAGCCTGCAGGCGACAGGCGCAGGCGGCTCTTCTCGCGAATGAACAGCTCCACGCCCAGGTCTTCTTCCAGCTGCTTGATGCGCGTGGTCAGGTTCGACGGCACCCGATGGATGTGCTGCGCGGCAGCGCTGATGCTGCCCTGCTCTGCCACGGCTTTGAAGATCTCCAGTTGCACCAGGTCCACAGCCTTTCTCCAAACGTGAATGTTTCGCTCATTATTATTCAGTTTTCATTAAAGCCATAGCCCACTAGTCTGGCGTCATTGATTAACAACAACGAGAGTGTCCCGCCATGAGCGCGATCAGCAGCCTGACCCACGCCATCTCCCTCGACCCGTACAGCGGCGAGCAGATCGGCGCCTACCCATTCGACACCGACGCCGCACTGGAAGCGGCGCTGCAACGTGCCAAGGTTGGCTACCGCCAGTGGCGCCAGGTGTCGCTGGGTCAGCGCAGCGAGTACTTGCTCGCCCTGGCCAGCACCCTCGAAACCAAGGCCGAAGCCTTCGCGCAAATGATCAGCCGCGAAATCGGCAAGCCGATTGCCCAGGCACGCGGTGAAGTCAGCAAATGCGTAGGCCTGTGCCGCTGGTACGCCGAACACGGCCCAGCCATGCTTGCCGCCGAGCCAACCCAGGTGGAAAAAGCCCGTATCGAATACCGCCCACTAGGCCCCATCCTGGCGGTGATGCCGTGGAACTTCCCGGTTTGGCAGGTACTGCGCGGCGCCGTGCCGGCGATTCTGGCGGGCAACACCTACGTGCTCAAGCACGCCCCGAACGTGATGGGCAGCGCTTACCTTATGGGTGAGCTGTTCAAGGACGCCGGCCTGCCGGAGGGCGTGTTCGAAGTGCTGAACGTGACCCCGGATGGCGTCACCCGCGCCATCAACGACCCGCGTATCGCCGCTGTGACCCTGACCGGCAGCGTTCGTGCCGGCATGGCGATTGGCGCCCAGGCCGGCGCAGCACTGAAGAAGTGCGTGCTGGAGCTGGGGGGTTCCGACCCGTTCATCGTGCTGGCTGACGCCGACCTGGATGCTGCCGTCAAGGCTGCGGTGATCGGCCGCTACCAGAATACCGGCCAGGTCTGTGCTGCCGCCAAGCGCCTGATCGTGGAAGCAAGCATTGTCGAGCAATTCACGCAAAAGTTCGTAGAAGCCACGCGCCAGCTGAAAGTCGGCAATCCGCTTGAAGACGACACCTACATCGGCCCGATGGCCCGCTATGACTTGCGCGACGAGCTGGATGGCCAGGTCCAGGCGACGCTGGCCGAAGGCGCCACCCTGCTGCTGGGCGGCAACAAGGTCGAAGGCGTGGCCAACTTCTACGCCCCCACGGTGTTCGCCAACGTTACCCCGGACATGACCGCATTCAAGCAGGAGCTGTTCGGCCCGGTGGCGGCGATCATCACCGCACGCGATGCCGACCATGCAGTGGAACTGGCCAACGACAGCGAGTTTGGCCTGGCATCGACCATCTACACCGCCGACTATGGGTTGGCCGAGCGCATGACCGCCGCGCTGGATACCGGTGGCGTGTTCATCAACGGCTACTGCGCCTCCGACCCCCGTGTGGCGTTTGGTGGCGTGAAGAAGAGCGGTTTCGGCCGTGAACTGTCGCACTTTGGTGTGCGTGAGTTCACCAATGCCCAGACCGTGTGGCTGGACCGTAACTGATTCAAAGGCATTGGGGCTGCTTCGCGGCCCCAACTGCTTCAATCCCGAACCTGGTCCTTGACCCAGTCCAGCATCCCTCCCGGCACGATCAATTCATGCCGCGCCCGTGAACAGGCGGTATACAAACCCGCCAGCATCCGCGCCCGCTCATTGCGGTTCCCGGCCACCTGAGGCGCGACCATCAGCTCTGGCGACACCATCACCCGGGCAAACTCCATGTTCTTCACATCCCGCACCCGGCCCAGGAACAATTTCGGCGCCTTGTCCCAGCGGTAACGGCTCTTGGCCTTGGCGAAGTGCTCCGGTGTATAGCCCTTGCGCAGCATGCTGGCCACCGCGAGAAACGCTTTGTCGTCACCCTTGTCCTGCTCCAACGCCTGCCAGCTGGGATAACGGAACAGCATTGGATGGCGCGCCCGAGTGCCGTAGCGGTACAGCTCGATACAGTCCTCGACGAACAGTTCGAAGTCCTTACGTGCGCTTTTCAGCAAGATGAACGGCACGCCCTGATGCGTCAGGCGCTGGAACCAGCCAAACAGGCCCCATTCGTCGTCGACGATCAGCGCCGTGGGCTGCTGCGGCACTGTCACCGTATCGAAGAAACTGACCCGGGTGTAATGCTCGGCGCTGCCACTGAAGGCCGCCTGAATCGCGGCAGGGTGCGCCTGGATCAGCGGGTTGAGCACGTTGTCCATTGCCGGCCCGGCGCGCAGCGAATGGTCGATGCAGCGCTGGCGGATGAAGCTGCCATGATGCGGGCTGAGGCCGTTGAGGTTCTGCAGTTCGTCACCCAGGGCAATGATCGACTGCGGGCTGCGATCGAGCACGGCAAGCATCGGTGCAGACAGCTCATGGGCCTCATCGACGATGACGTGGGTGTAGCGGCTGTCAATCACATGATCCGTCAGCGACAACAGTTTCACCCGGTGATAGTCACGCACCGGCAGCTGGATGTCCCGCGCCGACGGACGAATCAGCTCCTGCCAGTACAAACGGGCCTTTTCCAGCAGCACCTCTTGATCCAGCGGCGAGGTGCCCGGCCCGGCCCAGGGCAAATGGTGCAACTGCAACTGGGTATCGGCACTGTGGCAGAACGTGCGCACGGCGCGGATGCACAAGGCGACCACATCACGCGCAGCGAGCGGCCCTATGTCGGGGATGGCCAGCCAGCGCACCACCTGCGCGTCCTGCGGGCGCCATGACAGTTTGGTGCGATAAGGGTCACGCAGGCGCCAGCCGTTGCTGGTGAGGTCGCGGTTGAGCAGCTCGTCGGCCAGCTGGCCGAAGGTCAGCGCGGTGTACGCCGAAGCGTCCTTGACCCGCGCCTGCAGGGCGCGCAACTGGCCTTCGGTCAGTGCCAGCAGCAACGTGCGCTGTGGCTCCAGCAGGCGGGCGAACTGGTGAATCAGAAAGGTCTTGCCGGTGCCGGCGAAGCCTTGCACGGCCACCGATTCGTCGACGCCACTTAGGAACTCACGCAGCAGACGGTTCTGCTGGTCGCTGAGCATCAGGTCGCTGGCCAACGACGGCAGGTGCACCGGATGCAGCGGGGTGGCACGCTGGCGGTAGCTGTCGGCGAACTGGAAGTTCCACTGGCCCTCGCCATCGAGCAGCTCGACTGCCTGATACGCCACTTCGGCCGACAGCAGCGCAATGCCATTTTCGCCGAGCATGCCCAGGCCCATGGCGAACGCCTCATGATCGAAATGCTGCGCCACCTGACCTTGGAATCGCCCAGGCGCGACGCCTTCGACTTCGTTGGCGATGCGCACGATTTCGGCAAAACGGCGCTCCTGCGCGTCGGCCGAGGCGGTGGCGGGCTGGCGTGGCAGATTTTGGATAAACAGTACCGCAGCGGCATCAAGCATGCTGGCAGTAGTGAAGAAGTCGCTGTCAGGCGCGTTGGCGAGGCGGTCGGCCTGGTCGCTGGGCAAAGGCAGGTAGAACATCGGCACCTCGGGTGGAAACAGGGCGGCACGATAGCAACTTTCAGTGAGGAATGCTGATTTTAACCCCTGCCCCGCTTCAACGTCTCGCTCGGAAACTCCTTGAACAGTTGCCTGTAACTCTCTGAAAACCTTCCCAAATGCCAAAACGACCAACGCATTGCTACCTCGGCCACCGTCACCCCACCCCCGCGCAAGAGATCACGCCGCGCACCATTGAGCCGGCGTAACCGTAACCAGTGCGCAGGCGGCATGCCGGTGAACGCTTTGAAGGCCTGCTGCAACTGGCGCAATGAAACCCCGGCCACCTCAGCCAACTCCACCAGGTTCAGCGTCTCCTCCGGGCAGTCGGCCGCCCATTCGCTGACCCGCCGCATGATCGCCCGCTCCTCGTCGCGCCGCCCCAAAGCCACGCCCTGCAAGCGCTGGCAGGCGTTGTCGAGTATGAACAAGCAGTCTTCGAGCAGTTGTTCTGCCAGGGCCTGCCCCTGCAGCGGGCAATCGGCCTCGCCCAACCGGGTCAGCGTTGCGCTCAGCCAACTGCCGAACAGTGCATTCTGGCCGCTGCCCAGCGGCACCATGAACAACCCTTCCAGGCGCTGCGGGTCCAGCCCATGGCGGGCCAGGAAGGCCTGGTCGAACACGACCGCCACCTCCTGGTAGTTCTCCGGTGTGATCCAGATATTGCGGCTTTGTTCGTTCAGCAGGTACAGGCTGTTCTCGCTGCGGTCGAAGCAGAACGCCAGCGAACCCGTTGGCGCACGGAAAAACTGCTCCACCCGGGTGTTGAGCCGCTCTTCGTACACCTCCACGCCATCGAGCCCCAGGCAACGCAGCTCACCGCTGAAATGCCCCGGTGACATCTGCCGGTACTGCTGCTGCCACCCAGGGGTGGCGCGCACTTGTTCGGTGACGTCGGTGGTGTGGAAAGCCTGGACCTGCAACGCATTGGCGATTGTCACGCATCTTCCTGTATGCACTCTTTTGGTGCATTCGATACTGGAGAAAGTGGATAGATTGCCCCGGGGGGCTGCGACCAAGATAGTCTCCAGCGCGTCACCTGGGAAGCGCAGCGCCTTCGAAACCGTGTAACGACTTTCGTCAGCGAAGTGGCTCCCACACTAAAACCCAACCAAGAGGTCTGTATGAACGCCCCCTTCGATCAGCTGTCCACCTGGCTGAAAGAACACCGGATCACCGAAGTCGAATGCGTGATCAGCGACCTGACCGGCATTGCCCGCGGCAAGATCGCGCCCACCGCCAAGTTCCTCCACGAGCGCGGCATGCGCCTGCCTGAAAGCGTGCTGTTGCAGACGGTCACCGGCGACTACGTTGACGATGACATCTACTACAACCTGCTCGACGCTGCCGACATCGACATGGTCTGCCGCCCCGACCCGACCGCCGTGTACCAGATCCCGTGGGCCATCGAGCCTACCGCGATCGTGATCCACGACACCTTCGACAAACAAGGCAACCCGATCGAGCTGTCGCCGCGCAACGTATTGAAGAAGGTCCTCAAGCTCTACGCCGACAAGGGCTGGCAGCCGATTGTCGCACCAGAGATGGAGTTCTACCTGACCAAGCGCTGCGAAGACCCGGATTTGCCACTGCAGGTGCCACTGGGGCGTTCCGGTCGTGCCGAAAGCGGCCGCCAGTCGTTCTCGATCGATGCCGCCAACGAATTCGACCCGCTGTTCGAAGACGTCTACGACTGGTGCGAGATCCAGGGCCTGGACCTGGACACGCTGATCCACGAAGACGGCCCGGCGCAAATGGAGATCAACTTCCGCCACGGCGACGCGCTGGACCTGGCGGACCAGATCACCGTGTTCAAGCGCACCATGCGCGAGGCGGCACTCAAGCACAACGTGGCCGCCACGTTCATGGCCAAACCGATCACCGACGAACCGGGCAGTGCCATGCACCTGCACCAGAGCGTGGTCGACATCGCCACCGGCAAACCGGTCTTCGCCAACGAAGACGGCAGCATGAGCCAGCTGTTCCTGCACCACATCGGTGGCCTGCAGAAGTACATCCCCAAACTGCTGCCGATGTTCGCGCCCAACGTCAACTCGTTCCGCCGTTTCCTGCCGGACACTTCGGCGCCGGTCAACGTCGAGTGGGGTGAAGAAAACCGCACCGCCGGCTTGCGCGTGCCCACGTCCAGCCCCGAGGCGATGCGCGTGGAAAACCGCCTGCCAGGCGCCGATGCCAACCCGTACCTGGCCATCGCCGCTAGCCTGCTGTGCGGCTACCTGGGCATGGTGGAGCGGATCGACCCGAGCGCGCCGGTACAGGGCCGCGCCTATGAACGGCGCAACCTGCGCCTGCCGATCACCATCGAGGACGCGCTGCAGCACATGGAAGACTGCGAGACCGTACAGCAGTACCTGGGCAAGCAGTTCGTCCAGGGCTACGTGGCGGTCAAACGGGCCGAGCACGAGAACTACAAGCGTGTGATCAGCTCGTGGGAGCGTGAATTCCTGATGCTGAGCGTCTGATCCACCATGGGGGCTTTGCAGCCCCCTGCACCTAACTCGAAGAACAAGACCAACGAGGTGTCCCCATGCGTCATCTGCAAGCCCTGATCCCCGCCGCATTCACCCTGCTGTTCGCCACCACCACCCACGCCACCCCTTCGGTCAGCGTGTACAACTGGACCGACTACATCGGTGACACCACCCTGGCCGACTTCCAGGCCAGCAGCGGAATCAAGGTGGTCTATGACGTGTTCGACTCCAACGAAACCCTGGAAGGCAAACTGCTGGCCGGGCGCACCGGCTACGACGTGGTGGTGCCGTCCAACCACTTCCTCGCCCGCCAGGCCCAGGCCGGTGCCTTCCTGCCGCTGGACCGCAGCAAGCTGCCGAACTGGCAGCACCTGGACCCCAAGCTGCTCAAGCAGCTTGAACAGAATGACCCCGGCAACCAGTACGCCGTACCCTATCTGTGGGGCACCAATGGCATTGGCTACAACGTCGACAAGGTCAAGGCAGCCCTGGGTGTGGACCATATCGATTCGTGGGCGGTGCTGTTCGAGCCGGAAAACCTGAAAAAGCTCAAGCAGTGTGGCGTGGCATTCATGGACTCGCCCGACGAACTGTTCCCGGCCATCCTCAACTACCTGGGCATGGACCCACGCAGCGAAAAACCGGGCGACTATGCAAAGGCCGAGGCCCGTCTACTCGAACTGCGCCCCTATATCACCTACTTCCATTCCTCCAAGTACGTCTCCGACCTGGCCAACGGTGATGTCTGCGTGGCGTTCGGCTACTCCGGCGACGTGTTCCAGGCCGCCAACCGCGCTGTGGAGGCGAAAAACGGCGTGAAGGTGGCCTACAGCATTCCCAAGGAAGGCAGCAACCTGTGGTTCGACCTGCTGGCCATCCCCAAGGACGCCAACAACCCCGAGCAAGCCCTGGCGTTCATCAACTACCTGCTCGACCCCAAGGTGATTGCCAAGGTCAGCGCCACGGTCGGTTATGCCAACGCCAACCCGGACGCCAACGCCTACATGGATGCATCGCTGGTGAACAATCCCGAAATCTACCCACCCCAGGAGGTGCTGGACAAACTGTACATCTCCAGCACCCCGAGCCCGAAGATCATGCGCGTCATGACCCGTTCCTGGAGCAAGATCAAGTCCAACCGCTGAGTCGAGAACGCCCATGCCTTTGAACAACCAACACACCGCTTCGTACTACGCCGCCACGGCGCGCGACGCGGCACCCTACCCTAGCCTGGACGGCGAATTGACAGCCGACGTGTGCGTGGTGGGCGGCGGGCTGACCGGGGTCAATACGGCCCTGGAGCTGGCCGAGCGCGGCCTCTCGGTGGTGCTGCTGGAAGGCCGGCGCATCGGCTGGGGCGCCAGTGGTCGCAATGGCGGCCAGCTGATTCGCGGTATTGGCCATGATGTCAGCGGCTTTGCCCGGCATGTCGGCCAGGACGGTGTGCGCTACCTCAAGCAGGCCGGCATCGATTCGGTGGAGCTGGTGGCCGACCGTATCGCCCGCTATGGCATTGACTGCGACCTGCGCTGGGGCTTTTGCGAGCTGGCCAACACAGCGGCGCAGTTCGCCGCCTTCAAGGATGAGCAGGACGACCTGGCCGCCCTGGGCTATCGCCATGAAACCCGCCTGGTCGGTGCTGGGCAGCTGAACGAGGTCGTTGCCAGCGACCAGTACGCTGGCGGCCTGGTGGACATGGGCTCGGGCCACCTGCACCCACTTGATCTGGTCCAGGGCGAAGCCCGCGCGGCCCACAGCCTGGGGGTGCGCATCTTCGAACAAAGCCCGGTACTGCGCATCGAGCACGGCCCCAGCGTGACCCTGCACACCGCCCGTGGCAAGGTGCGCACCAGCAGCCTGGTGCTGGGCTGCAACGCCCACCTCGACGAGCTGGAGCCGCGCCTGAGCGGCAAGGTGCTGCCGGCCGGCAGCTATGTAGTGGCCACCGAGCCCTTGCCCGAAGCTTTGGCCAGCAGCCTGATCCCGCAGAACATGGCGCTGTGCGACCAGAAGGTCGGCCTGGACTACTACCGCCTCACCGCCGACCGGCGCCTGCTGTTTGGCGGGGCCTGCCACTATTCCGGGCGTGACCCCAAGGACATTGCCGCGTACATGCGGCCCAAGGTGTTGAAGGTATTCCCGCAACTGGCCAACGTGCGCATCGACTACCAATGGGGTGGCATGATCGGCATCACCGCCAACCGTTTCCCCCAGGTCGGGCGCCTGAACCAGCACCCCAACGTCTATTACGCCCAGGGCTATTCCGGGCACGGGCTGAACGTGACGCACTGGACAGCGAAGCTGCTGGCAGAAAGCATCGCCCTTGGTCACAGCCACGGCCTGGATGTGTTCAGCGCCGTGCCGCACCTCACCTTCCCTGGCGGCAAGGCATTGCGCTCGCCGTTGCTGGCACTGGGCATGCTGTGGTACCGGTTGCGCGAAGCGCTGGGGTGAGTTCGGGGTGGATTTTGCGGCGCCCGGGAGATCGAGCGCCGCGCGGGCGGCGCTCGGTCTTCCAGGCACCAGATGATCCAAGACGAGCACTTGGGATTAAACCCACTGGCCAACTGTCACGCACCTGCTAGCGTTGTTGAGGCCGACCTCTCAAGGATGCCTCTTCATCATGAAATCACTGCCTCGCATTACCCTGTTGTGCGCCGCCCTGCTTGCGGTGGCCGCTTGCTCCAGCAATCGCGTGGACCCCAAGGATTACTCCGGCTTCCTCAAGGATTACAGCCGGCTGCAGGAGGCCAAGAGCCCGTCGGGTGACCCGGTAATGCGCTGGATCGACCCCAAGGTCAACGTCAACCAGTACAGCCAGGTGTTCATCGAGCCCAGCCAGTTCTACCCCAAGCCGCAGCCGACAGCGGTGATCTCGCAGCAGACCTTGCAGGAGATCACCCGCTACTTCAATGAAGCTCTGCGCCGTGAAATGGGTAGCGTAGTGCCCTTGGCCAAGGGGCCAGGCCCCGGGGTGATCGTGGTGCGCCCTGCAATCACCGCGGTGTCTACCAGCAACGAGGGACTCAAGCCGTACGAGGTGATCCCTATCGCGCTGATTTCGGCGGGGGTGAACACCGCCATGGGTGGCCGTGATCAGGAGGTGGATGTCGGCGTGGAAGCAGCATTCCTCGATGGTGCCAGCCAGAAGGTACTGGCCCAGGTGGTACGCAAAGGTACCGGCCAGGAGCTGGAAAACGATACCCAGAAGCTGACCTTGAATGATGTCAAGCCAGTGCTCGATGGCTGGGCCAAGGACATGCGTGCGAGCTTCCTGGCGGCGAAGCAGAAAGCTCGCTGATGCGGTTTTGACCTGGTTGTTCAATGCGGTCGCTTGCAGGAGCACGCCTGCAAGCGACTGCGTTAAAACTCAGCACTCAACAAACGCAACAGCCAAACCGCCGCGCGAGGTTTCCTTGTAATTGGCATGCATATCCGCACCGGTATCACGCATGGTGCGGATGACCCTGTCGAGCGAGATGAAGTGCTCGCCATCTCCCCGCAGCGCCATCTGTACAGCGTTGATCGCTTTGACTGCAGCAATCGCATTGCGCTCGATGCACGGCACCTGCACCAGGCCGCCCACCGGGTCGCAGGTCAGCCCAAGGTTGTGCTCCAGGGCAATCTCGGCCGCATTTTCCAGTTGCGGCGGCGTAGCCCCCAGCACCTGCGCCAGGCCAGCAGCGGCCATCGAGCAGGCTGAGCCGACCTCCCCCTGGCAACCCACTTCGGCACCGGAGATCGATGCATTCTTCTTGCACAAGATGCCGACTGCCGCTGCGCCAAGCAGGAAGTCCACGACATCAGCGTCGCAGGCGTTGGGATTGAACTTCATGTAGTAGTGCAATACCGCCGGGATAATACCGGCGGCACCGTTGGTGGGCGCGGTAACCATACGCCCACCGGCGGCATTCTCTTCATTGACCGCCAGGGCGAACAGGTTGACCCATTCCATGGCGCCAAGGGTCGAGCCAATCACGTTGGGCTTGCCCAGTTCCTGCAGGCTGCGGTGCAGCCGCGCGGCGCGACGCTTGACGTGCAAGCCGCCTGGCAGGATGCCCTCATTGCGCAGACCGTTCGCCACGCACTCACGCATGGCCGCCCAGATGCGCAGTAACCCTTCCCGGACCTCGGCCTCCGGGCGCCAGGCGCATTCGTTGGCCATCATCAGTTGCGCCACGCTCAGGTCATGGCCCTTGCACAAAGCCAGCAATTGGGCGCCACTGTCGAACTCATAGGGTAGTCGCACTGCATTCGTTTCGCCTGCCGGCGCATCGATCTCGGCCTGCTCGACGATGAAACCGCCGCCCACCGAATAATACGTCTGGCACAACAGGCTACCCTGCCCGTCCATGGCCTCCAGGCTCATGGCATTGGGGTGATAAGGCAGGTTCTCGTCGAGCAGCAGCATGTCACGGCCATATTCGAAGGCCAGCGGATGGCTGCCATCGAGCATCAGGCAGTGCTCCTGCAGGGCCTGGCCTATACGCGATTCGATAGTGGCTGGGTCGATGCGGTCTGGCCACTGGCCCATCAGGCCAAGCAGGCACGCACGGTCGGTGGCATGGCCAACCCCGGTCGCCGACAGCGAGCCATACAGCCGCACCTCCACGCGCGTTACCCGCGCCAGCAGCCCCTGCTCGCGCAGGGCCTGGGCAAAGGTAGCGGCCGCCCGCATCGGGCCGACGGTGTGAGAACTGGACGGCCCGATGCCGATTTTGAAAAGGTCGAAAACACTGATAGCCATGCTAATGCCTGACCGTACCCTGATATGCATCCACAGTACGGTTGTCTGAAGAAATTGAGCGATATTGCGATTTTGCGCGATACTGACGCGCTGACTCACGGATGACCAACGAAACTTTCTAAGCAAGGCTTTAGTGGTACTAAACGATGCGACGACAACTCAATGGTCAGATGTTCGTCTGGCTGCATGTATTCGCCTGCGCAGCCCGGCACCTGTCCTTCACCCGCTGCGCCGAAGAACTGCACATCACCCCGGGCGCGGTCAGCCAGCAGATGCGTCAGCTGGAAGAACGCCTGGGCTATCGGCTGTTTCTGCGTCGAGCGCGGGGCGTGGAACTGAGCGCCGAGGGGCAACGCCTCGCCCAGACTGTGGCCGAGGCCTATGGCAGCATCGAGGCCGAGCTGCTGCGGCTGGACGCAGGAGAAATTCGCGGCACGTTGCGCGTCCGTTCAATCCCCTCATTCCTGGCCAAATGGCT
Source organism: Pseudomonas sp. NBRC 111132 (assembly GCF_001320565.1). Taxonomy (NCBI): domain Bacteria; kingdom Pseudomonadati; phylum Pseudomonadota; class Gammaproteobacteria; order Pseudomonadales; family Pseudomonadaceae; genus Pseudomonas; species Pseudomonas sp. NBRC 111132. The sequence continues at coordinate 26,479 of NZ_BCBI01000025.1, read as the reverse complement.
CACGCCTCGCTTACCGCGTTTTCAACAGCGTTACCCGGATATCGAACTGCGTCTGGTAGCCGAAGACAGCGCCCAGGCGCTGACCCCGGGTGACTTCGACCTGGCCATCGACCTGAACGATGGCAGTTACCCCGGCATGCTCTCGACGCCACTGCTGGACGAGCAGATCTTCCCGGTGTGCTCACCCATGCTGTTGCGCGGGCGCCCGCCGCTACACGGGCCCGCCGATCTGGCGCACTACCCGCTGCTGCACGACATCACTGCCTGGCGCGGTAGTTCGGAATATGCCGAGTGGGAGTTCTATCTGGAAGGCATTGGCGCCGTCGGGCTGGATGTGCGGCGTGGGCATACCTTCAACCGCAACCACCTGACCATCGAGGCCGCGATTGCCGGCATCGGCGTAGCGATCGCCCGGCGCACGCTACTCAACGACGAACTGGAGCGCGGCGCTTTGATCGTGCCGTTTGGTGTGCCAATCGCCAACCACAAGCGTTATGTGGTGCATTACCCGCCAGGTGGCTTGAACCAGCCAGGCGCGCGGGCAGTGCATGACTGGCTGGTGGAGGAAGCGCGTGTGTTCAGGGAGCTGCATCCGCTGAACAAGGAATAGCCCAACAGGTTCAATAGGCCTGTTTACCTGTGAACGCATTGAGCGTGCGCACCAGGATCACGAAGTCCAGCCACAACGACCAGTTGTTGATGTACTCGATGTCCGAGTCCACCCGCTGGATCATTTGCTCGATGTCTTTGGTCTCCCCTCTGAACCCGCGCACCTGCGCCAGGCCTGTCATGCCGGGCTTGATGTTGTGGCGGGCAAAGTAGTCGACGATATCCTGCGAATACAAGGTGTCGTGCTGCAAGGCATGTGGCCTGGGCCCGACCAGCGACATTTCCCCGGTCAGCACATTGAACAACTGCGGCAGTTCATCCAGGCTGGTACGGCGGATGAACGCGCCAATACGCGTGAGCCGTGGGTCGTTTTTCTGCGCCTGTTTGACCTCGCCATTCTCTGGCTGGTGAACGTGCATGCTGCGAAATTTCCAGATACGGAATGATTCCCCTGTCCAACCGGTGCGCTCCTGGCGGAAGAACACCGGGCCGCGGCTGTCGAGCTTGATAGCCAACGCAACCGCCAACAGCACCGGTGATGCGAACAGCAGAATCAAGGCTGCCAGCACCCGGTCCTCGAGGTTTTTCAAGAACAGACTCATGCCCGTCAGCGGCGTTTCCGACAAGGTCAGCACCGGAATGCCGGCAATTTCCCGCACGCTGTGGTTGATCAGGCGCAACGAGAAGATATCCGGTACCCAGTTGACCGCAATGCACTTGTCGAGCAACTTGAAATACACGTCATTGATGACTTCGGAGCCGCCCAATGGCGTTACCAGGTACACGGTGCGGATTGCATGTTGGGCCACCAGTTCGTCGAGGTCGGCAATGTGCCCCAACACTGGCAGGCGCTGTTTGCCCTCGGCATTCTCGCGCCCCTGCTCATCGGCCTTGTCGATCAGTACACAACCTAGCACCCGCTCGCCAAACCAGGGGTTGTTGCTGATCTTCTGGTACAGGAAATTGGCCAGGTCGCCGGCGCCAATGATCAGGGCATTGTCCAGGCGCGCATGCGCGCTAAAGCGTTTTTGCAGTTCGCGTACGGCAAAATGCAAAAACAACTGGGCGATATAGCCAATGACGAATAGCTGCCCCACCAATAGCCGCGAATAGGTTTCGCTCTGTTTGGTCAGGAAGGCCATGACCACCAGGAAGCAAAAGGTTGCCGACCAGGCTTTGAACAGGCGGAAGGCCTTGATCGAAAGCCCCACGTTGGTGCGATAAATGGCGTAATGATCATAAATCACGGCCAGTGCGCCAATCAGCAACAGCAGCATGATCACGTAATCGGAGGTGATGTAGCCGAACTGGTCGTAGATCAGGTACCAGGCGATACCGGTCACGGCAATGCCATCGAGGCCGGCCTGAATGGCGTTACTGACACTGCTTCTTCTCTGGAGTAAGGAACGACTGCTTCTGGGTTCGAAAACCATTTCAGACCTCATCAATTTGAGCGTAGCAAGTGCCTTCCATCAAACAGCAAGTCTTGAAACCAGCTTATGCAAAGCCAGTGAAGCAGGTTCGCGGGGCCCCCAAGCCATTGATCTCACTGTAGCAGCCACCCGCCGCTGGCGTGCCCGGAATCGCCGCTGCTACGCATTTTGGCCGATTCATACGGTGCGCCTGGCCGAAACCGCCGCCCGCCGGTACAACAACGTGCGCAACAGGAACAGCGGGTTACCCACCACATAACGCAGGAACAGGCGCTTGGGTTCGCGCAACAACCGGTACAGCCACTCGCCACCCAGACGCCGCAACCACTCGGGGGCCCGGCTGACCTTGCCGCCGAGAAAGTCCAGAATCGCCCCGCCGCAGACGATCAGACAGGGCACGCCAATGGCTGCCAATTCTGCCGCTACCGCTTCCTGCTTGGGCATGCCCATGCCCAGTACGATCAGTTCGGGCTGCTGCTCGCGGGCCAGCTGCAGATAGGTTTCAACGTTGGCAAAACCATCGTGAACTGACACCGGCACAATGCCAAACTCGGCTTCACAGCGTTGTACCGCCTGGCCCAGATAAGGTTGCCGTGTGCCCCAGAAAGCGACTTTGCGCCCACGGTATGCAGCCATGAGGCGGGGAATGAAGTCGGTGCCATTCATGTTCAGCCCAGGCTCCAGCCCCAACCGGCGATACAGGATCGCCATGCCAGAACCATCACGCAGCAGCACATCCGCGGCAGTTAGTGCCCCGCAGTAGGCGCCATCGCGCACCACCAGGTTCATCGCATGGGCATTGACGAAGCCCAGCACGGTGGCCGACTCCGGCGTGGCCAGGCGCTCGAGCAGGTGCTGCGCGGCAGCGTCGTCGACGACCACTTCCAGCTTTTCGATAACACGCTTCCAGCGATGTGGCCACTGTGCCATCAGTCGTCATCCCGTTTTGAACGCACCCATTCAACCTGGCGCTTGATCAGGAAACTCAAGTACAAGGGGACCTTTCTGGCCGCGTAGAACGGCGCGTACAACAGTACCGAGAACGGTATCAGCTCACGACAGAAACGCGCCCAGGCCAACACCACGGCCAAGCCCAGCATGGCCAAGGCGGCAAGTGCCAGCCACGCCGGTGCCGCCAGGCCAAACAGCAGGTACGCCAGCCAGGCCAGCAGGTTAAGCCCGAGCAAGGCCAACACCAGCAACGCCAGGGGGGGCACCAGCAAGTCCAGGGTCATGGCCGCCAGGCTGCCGTTGCGCTGAGTAATGGCAGCCAGCGCCCGTTTGGGCGCGTCGGCCAGCATCAAACCCAGATGGCCGTGCTCCCAGCGCGTGCGCTGGCTGTTGAGGCCTTGCTGGCTGAGCGGAAACTGGCTGGTAACCAATGCCTCGGGGCAGAACACAGGGGGCTTGCCCTGCTGGCAAAGGTCCAGGCCAAGCTTCACATCCTCGACCAGGTGACCATTGGCCAGGTTGATCAGGCTCAGGTCATGCCAACCAAACGCCATGCCTGCACCCATCAGCTGGCATGGCAGGCCCAGGCGCGACCAGCCGCGTGGCCGCACCAGGTTCTTGACGCGCCAGGCGAACTCGGCCACCTGCACCTTCAACCCAGCACCTGCCGGGGCACGCATCAGGTACAGCGACTGTACTGGGCGGGCAACTTCGCGGCAGCGGCGCGCCAGGCAGTCGATTGCCCCTTCGCCCACCTGGCAGTCGGCATCCACCACGATGACGACTTCGGGTGGCCGCTGAGCCAGGTGACGCACGCCAAAGTCCAAGGCGTAGCCTTTGCCGCGCAACCGCGTATCGTAGCGCTCGACCACTTGCGCACCAGCCTCTCGCGCGAGCTGGGCAGTGTCGTCCGAGCAGTTGTCCGCCACCACCAGCAAGCGGTCACCGTCCAGCAGTTGCGGGACAATACTGGCCAACGTCGCGCGAATGATCGAAGCCTCATCGTGGGCAGGCACCAACACCGCTACCGACGGGCGCCCGCCAGTGCCCTGGGGCTTAGACCGCGCCGGCAGGCAGGCCAGCAACACCTGCAGCAACAGCACCAACACCGGCACCAGGACGATGATCGCCAGCAGGCCCAGTAACCAACCCAATACACTTATCATGCGTATGCCTTGAAATAGCCGGCCAGCCTGGCCGCCTCGGTGTCGATGTCATGCCGCTGCAAGACTCGCTGGTAGGCCGCTTCGCCCATGTGCTGCAGCACTTCGGCCGGTTGCGCCAGGCAGTCGGCCATGGCTGCCGCCAGCTCGTCCACGGCACCGGCAGGGAATAACCAGCCGTTCTCGCCAGGGCGTACCAGCTCAGGGATACCCGCCACATAGGTAGTCAGCACGGGTCGGCGCAAGGCCATGGCTTCCATGATGACCACGGGCAAGCCCTCGGCGAAGCTGGGTAGCACCAGCGCACGGGCGGCAAGGATTTCTTCGCGCACCTGCGCGCTGCTGATCCAGCCGGTGATGCGCACCTGCGCCTGCAGGCCGTGTCGGGCAATCAACGCCCCGATCTCCTCGCGCATTTCCCCGTCACCTGCCAGCACCAGCTCGAAGTCGATTGATTGGGCCGCGAGGCGGTGCGCCGCCTCAAGCAGCAACAACTGGCCTTTCTGTTCGCAAAGGCGCCCGACACACACCAGGCGTGGTGCGCAAGGCACGTTAACCGGCGCCACATCATGGAAACCACGTTCCAGGCCGCAATGCACCACCTTCACCTTGCCCCAATGCTCGTGGGCCACCCACCGGTACAGTTGGCTGCGCCCGTACGAGCTTACCGCCGCGACAAAGGCGGCACGCCGCACCTTCTCACCCATGTGCAGGAACTGCGGTTTATCGAACTCTTCCGGCCCATGCACGGTGAAGCTGTAAGCCGGCCCGCCCAGGACGTTGGCCAGCATCACCACTTCAGTAGAGTTGGTACCGAAATGTGCATGCACGTGTGTCGCCTCCCCTGCCTGCAACCACTGCAGCACCTGGCAGGCCTCGGCCAGGTAGACCAGATGGTAGGGCCAGGCACGATCGGCCCGTAAACCAAGGCGCATGGCCAGCCACAGCGCCTGGAAAAACCGCCGCGGCTGCGCACGCAGCACTTGCCACGTAGGCCCCAGCAGCCCCTTCAGCCCGCCTTGCAGTACGTAGCAGGTCTTGTCCCGTTCGGTTGCATCCTCGGCATCCTGCACCTGGGCGTCCCACCCGCGCAGCGCTATACGCTGCACATCCATCCCCTGGCGCTCCAGCGCCAGAATTTCGCGACGTATGAAACTGTGGCTGACCTTCGGGTACTGATTGATGAAGTAAGCAATGCGCATACGAATCCAGATCCAAACCCGCTTGATGACGTACCTTCCCTGGCAACCTTCACTTCAGGCTGTCGACCACGGGAGGTCTGTCCACTGCCGATGCACTCACAGCAAATGCATCCCCCTGTTTTCCTTGTAGTCCAAGGTTGTGATTGCTGCTTGGCAATGCTGCCTGCAAGCGGGTAAAAACATCGTCGAGCAACGCCTCGCGGCGGCGGTACATCGCCCTTTTCTTCGCCGGGATGTCGGCTTGCGCCCGTTGCGCCGGGGCCTGCGGCAGGGTGAAAAAGTCCTCACGGTCAGACGCGGTGGCGCCGTGCTCCTGCCAGATCACGTCATAGTTGGCTGCAAGGTCCTGGCCCTTGTCGTTGCCAAAATACGGGTGTCGATGGTGCCGACAGGTATCGTTGACGGCATACAGCCGCGTCACACCCAAGCTCCTGGCCAGGCATTTCAATGCTTCGAGCAGCAGGCTGCGTGGGCGCAGCCCTTCGAAGTCCTTGGTCAGGTCGCGGTAGATGGCCAGCGAAGTTTCACTGTCGATGCCTTTATGGATGCCCTGCACCGCACCGATGAACAGGCTTGGTTCACCTTGGCCATGGCCCAGGGTAAAGGCCAGGGATGCCACGCGCAGGTCGCCTTGGAACAGGTTCAACACCAGCTCGCCTTCGCGCTTGAACCAGATCGGCCGGTCCAGCACCAGGCTGCAGCCCGGCGAATGGCTGGACAGGTCACACAGCCGCAGGCTTTCGTCGCGCCCCAGCAGTAACAACGCCGGAAACTGCCCAGTCACCAGTTCGAAGTGCGTAGCCACCACATCCAAACGCTGTGGGGCCTCCCAACATTGGCTGATGTAAGGCCATTGCACGACACCAATGCAATCCACACCCAGCCGATGCAAACCATCCGGGCCCAGCGCCGAGGTCATGCGCCGCATGAACCCGTTCAGCTCAGGCCACTGCCTGGCGATCTGCCGCGTCAACTTGTACTTGTTGTGCAACGCCCGCAACGAGTAACCCGGTTGCAAGGTGAACACGCTTTTCACGAGGGTGCCGAGCATCATGGGTTTCTCTCACTTGTACTCGATCAAAGCCGATTTACCAGCCGCCAGGCGGTGGCGCAGGAACTTCAGCTGGCCGAGCATTTCCGGGAACTTGCCCAACACCAGAAACACCGCCTGCAGCCAGTTCTCGCGCGCCGACTTGCCACCACGGCGGGCCAGGCGCAGCGCCTGCAGTGGGTAGATCAACAGCAACAGCAGGCCCCAGCCGCCTGACACCAGGCAGGCCAGTACGATCAACACGGGTATGCCCAGCCCCCATATCCAGGCCCGGCGCGACTCGCGCAGCCAGTGCCGTTCGGGTGGCTGGCCATGCAAGTAGGCACCCTCGGCATAGGCATGCCCAGCGCGCAGGCTACGCCGCCACCATTGGCTGAAGCGGGTCATGCCGGCGTCGTGCAGGGTCATTTCGGCGGCCAGGCGCCAGACTTTCCAACCGTAGGCCCGCAAACGCACGCACAGCTCTGGCTCTTCTCCCGCGATCAGGTCAGGGCGAAAGCCCTCAACCGCAGCAAAGGCATCTGCGCGCATCAGCGCATCGCCGCCACAGGCCTTGGCCTCACCGACAGGGGTGTCCCATTCAAGGTCACACAGCAGGTTGTACACCGAGCGCTGAGGGAAGCGCTCACGCCGGCGACCACACACCACCGCCACTGCAGGGTGCTGCTCAAGAAATGCCTGCGCGGTGGCCAACCAACTGGCATCCACCTCGCAGTCGCCATCGACGAACTGCACCAGTTGCATCTGTGGCAACAGCTGCTGCAAGGCGGCGAAGCCTTCGTTGCGAGCACGTGCCGCAGTGAACGGGGTACTCATGTCCAGCGCCAGCACCTCCACCCCCAGGTTGGCGGCCAACTGCAGCGAACCGTCGGTGGAACCCGAGTCGACATACATGACCTTGTCCGCCCCCTGGGCCAACGAACGCAGGCAGCGCTCCAGGCGCTGGCCTTCATTGCGGCCGATCACTACCACACCGATCACAGTCGCCATGGGCCTCACTCGACTGGCGCTGCAGCAGCCGGTTGCCGAGCCTTGATGATGGCCGGTACCCCCACCGCCAAAGAATTGTCAGGCACATCCACCAGCACGACAGCATTGGCGCCGATGATCACGTTGTTGCCAATGCGAATGCTGCCGAGCACTTTGGCACCGGTGCCAATATCGACGTTGTTGCCAAATATCGGGGCAATCGGCTCCTCGACATTCTTCAGGCCCACCACCACGCCGTTGCGGATGCGGCAGTCGTCGCCAAAGCGGGCATAGCCACTGACGACAATGCCGCCAAAATGGTCGATGACGAAGTTGCGCCCGATCACCACTTCGCAAGGCAGTTCGATACCGGTGATGATCTGGACGAATTTGAACAGTACTTTGTAGATCAATGAGCACAGTTTGCGCAGCAGTGCCGGGCGCACGGTATAGCGCCAGCGGCCAAAGCGGTACACCAGCAATACCCAGAAACCCTGGGCGCCCCAATCCCCGCCATGGGCCCGCAGGTCGGCCCGAATATTCTCGAACATGGCTCCACCTACCTTGTCGGTTGGCTGGCGTACCGGGTCTTGTACAACAGTGACCAGGTTGCCCGGCAATGACGCCAGCAGGCCTGTATCGCGCCCCAGCCGCGTCGCTTCAACAGCGCCTTGAGTGCCAGCACCAGGTCGCCCAGGGTGACCAACAGCATGTGCAGGGCAAGCCCCGCTACCCCGTGATGCTTGCGAAAGTACAGCAACTCGCTTTCGATCTGGTAGGACGAGATCTGCCGGCTGGCCGCTTCCAGTTCCGCCACCGACTTGGAGCTTTCGCCACCGATGTGCACCACCGTGGTATGCGGGTAGAACACCACCTTCCAGCCAGCCTCCTTCACCCGTTTGCAGTGGTCCACCTCTTCGTAATAAAGGAAGTAGCGTGGGTCGAACAAACCCACCGTGTCGAGCACTTCGCGGCGTACCAGGTAGAAGCAGCCAGGCAGCCAGTCACACTCGCGCACCGAGGCATGGTCCCAGTTCATTTCGTCGACCATCTTCAAGCCAGGGAAGAAGCGGCCCAGCCCGGTACGCCCGACAAACACATTGAGCGGCGTGGGGAAGTAACGGCAACTGGGCTGCAAATCACCATCGCGCCCCTCCAGACGCACCCCCAACACGCCGCATTCCGGGTGAGCATCCATGTAGTCGAGGGTTTTTTGCAGGGAGTCGGCGGCAACGAAGGCATCGGTATTGAGCAGCAAGGCGTACTTGCCCTTGAGGTGCGCCAGCAGCTGGTTGTTGGCCCGGCCAAAACCCACGTTTTGCTTGTTGCTCAGCAGCAGTGCCTCGGGGCACACCTGGGCCATGCGCTGCACCGAGTCATCGCGCGAGGCATTGTCCACCACCAGGTAACTGGCCAGCCGTTCACTATCGGCCCGGCGCAGCGCATCGAACATCGGCTGCAGCAGCCCGGCAGTATTGAAGTTGACCACCATGACGTCCACGGGTTTGCTACCCATTCTTGCTGTCCCCGAAGAAATACTGGCGCCTCTGCGCCATCAACAACGGTTCAACTTCCGGGTCGTAGGCTCCCTTGCGCTGCTTCACCAGGTCGATCCACGGGTAGGATTCGCAACGTGCCTCGACCCGTTGAATCAACTGCTCGGTCGTGCAGATAAACACGGCCGGGTTACCACCATAGACGGTGCCTGGCGGCACATCCTTGGTCACCACCGCCCCTGCGGCTACGATGGACTCTGGCCCGATGGTCACGCGGGGCATCACGATCGCACCATGGCCGATGAAGCAGTTGTCCTTGATATCGATGAAGCCAACCGAATCGAGGTGCTTGCCGAAGCGGTGCTCGATCAGCAATACCACCCCGTCATGACCGATCAACGTGCAGTCGGACAACCCCACGCTGTTACCGATGCGTACCAGCGAAGGGTCAAGAAACTTGCAGCCTGTGTTGACGAAGAAGTTGCTGCCGACCGAGTGAAAATTACCCCACTTGGCGAGGTAGGCGCCCCACTCAAGCCCGGAAGGGTTGCAGAACCTCCTGTAGAACCTGCCCCCTCGCCCCGTTGCATGGGCATAGTGCGCCACTGCCTTGCGTATCCATCCCTTCATACTGCCTGGCCTCGCGATTCGAACAATCTGGAGTGTCCTGAGGCGTTCCGGTCTCGTTCTTCTAGGTGCTGACCGCAGCGCACTCAACCCATGTACAACCTGCATCACGCAGCGGCGCCGCTGGCCGCTCTCATCTTGCTATCGAGGTGGTCGGCCAGCCGCACGGCAAATTGCAACAGCGGCATGGTCGGGTTGGAAGCGCCGCCCTTGGCGAAGATGCTGCTGCCGGCGACATACAGGTTTTCGGTGCCGAACACTTTGCAATTGGCATCGACAACACCGAACTGCGGCGAAGCGGCCATGCGCGTGGTGCCCATGTGGTGGGCATGGGGCGCCATTTTCAGCGGAATCGAGGTGTCATAAACGAAGTCGTTCAGCTTGACGAAGCCCAGGTCCATGTCGGCGAACTGCTTGGCCAGTTCGCTGCCAATGCACTTGATGGTATGCCGGTCATCGGCGCTGAGCGCCCAGTTGACATTGACCTTGGCTACGCCCAGTGCGTCCTTTTCCTCCAGCAGCGAGATGCGGCTGTGCAGGTTGGGGAACTGCTCGATCATGGTGCTGATCACGCCGTCACCAGGGCAGCTGAACTTGGCGACGAAGGCGACCTTGCTGGCAACCCCCATGTCGCAGGCCAGGTTCTCCAGAAAGTGCTTGACCTCGGCAGTACGGCCATAGGTTTGCACATCCGCCAGCAAAGCGGCGGTGACATTGCCTTTACCGGCCTTGTACTCGTCGACGAAGGCATCGGTGGTGTAGTACTGGCGGGGCTCCGGGTCCTGCCCGGACTTGAGGATGAAGGTGCCCAGGTCGATGTTCAGGTGTTCCATGAAACACCCGCCGGCCAGCCCTTCCTTGTTCACCACACCGGCCGCCACCAGCGTCTCGCTGTTAAGCAACTGCCGGGCATTCTCGATGGCCCCCGTGGCCAGAATGAAGTTTCTGGCCACCAGGCGCTGACGATTGCGTTCATAGTCGGACAACACCACCGCCGCCAGGTGGCCGGAAGCTTTGTCGAACTCAAGGTCCACGCAGTTGCAGTTGATGAACACGTCCAGGCCTTTGGTCTGCTCCAGTGCCGTGGCGTACTTTTGCGCAAAGCGTGTCGGCGTGCTGAGCAGAAACCGATCTGCCTCGAAGTCACCACCCGCCAGGCCGGTGTTCATGGCGCGAAAATCCGAGCCGGCAGGCAGGTCGACGATATCCATGGCTGCCGGCAGGTAACCTTCGATCTCCGAATAAGGAATAGGCCAACCCGGTAAATCACCCGGAGGGGCGATGGTAAAGTCCGAAGGGGTGAACGGCCGACAGCGCCCTGCCCAGTGGTTGGACGTGCCTCCCAGATAGCGCAGGCGAGTTTCCTCGGGATACAGCTCCAGGCCCGTGGATGCGCAGGCGTACAGGCTTTGCGAATGCGGCGCATATTCGCGCCCACCGCCTTCGGCGAGCATCACGTTCCAGCCAGCGGCGGCCAGGCGTAAGCCCAGGGTAATGCCCGCCGGCCCGGCACCGATGATGCAGAAATCGTAGTTGTCGCGCAGCGCCTTCTGCTGCTGATAGTCCTTGATCATGCTGGCTCGTTCCGGAAATAACGGGACGGCAATACCCAACCGTTGATGACCACGAACCCAGGCTTTTCGAGCGGTTTGCCAGCAACGGCCGCCGAGGCGCCAAACACCGCGCCACCCACACCGAGCAAGACACAACTCTGGAGAAAGCCTCTACGGCCCAATTGCGCAGTACAAAAAGTGAGCTTCCCCATGATCCCGTGACCTGTACCCATGAAAGTTACACCCAGCGCGCCGCTTTACAGCCAGTCGAAAAAGGCCGTCAGCAACGCCCCGCAGAGCGCCCCGACCAGCAACATCGGCAGCACCACCAGCTCACGTTTGAGGCTGAACATATCCAGTTTGCAGTTCACATACACAACCAGCACCAGCGTTGGCACGGCATGCAGGGCAACCCCCCAGATCGCCCACTCCACACCACCAATCGCCAGCAACAGCGGTAGCAGCCCCCACAGCGAAACCAGGCGAATGATGTTGTCCATGGCCTGATACTTGGTCAGGCCCAAGGCAATCCACACCTGATGAGCCAATGTATAGCGCATAACGATGAACGACAGCGAAAGAATTGCCAGCATCGGGCCAGCTTCACGGTAGCGATCATCGTACATCCAGCCGATCAGTAGCGGGCTGGCGGTCAGAAAACCACCGCAAATAAACAGCACCAGCAGGTCGACCAGCAGGCGGAAGCGGTGATACAGCGCTTTCAGGCGTTCCTTGTCGTCAGCCCGGGCCGCTTCACTGAACGCCGGCAGCGCCACGGCGCCCACTATTTTCATCAGCGCTGTCTGCACCGCGCCAAGGATCAGCACCGCAATCGAATACACCCCCAGTTGCGCCGCCGACATGCTGGCGCCAAACCAGATGCGGTCACCGTACATGGCCAACACGCCGACCATCGACGACAACAAGATCCAGCGGCCAAACACGATCAGTTCGGTCAGCGCCGTGCGGTCCCAGCGCAGGTGGTTGTTCGGCCCCTCCAGGGCGGTATGGCCCAGCACGGTCCAGGCCACCGCCGACACCAGGCCCGAGACCACCAGTGCCCAGATCGAGTGGGTCAGCAAGCCCAGCACCAGCATCACCACCAGGCCGGCTACCTGCGAGGCCAGGTCGACCAGCACCACGCGCTTTTGTTGGAAAGTTCGTACAGCCACATCTATCTTGGTGGACTGGAACCCCCAGATGGCCGCCGACAGCCCGGTTATCGCCAGCACCATCGGCAGCACCGGGGCGGCATAGGTAGAGTCCGCTGGCCACAGCTCGGCCAGTTGAGCCAACCAGGCGCCCAGTGCCAGCAGCAGGGTCAGGGCGAACAGCAGGAAACCGCGAATGATCTGCACGGTCCAGGCGGTGTTGAGAAAATCCGGGTCGTCACCGCGGTGACTCTGGATGATGTTCTGCCGCAGGCCGACATCGGAAAGCAGATGCAGAAGTACCGAAACGGTGGTGGCAATGACCATCACCCCGAACATTTCCGGCAGCAGCAAGCGGGCCATGATCAGATTGCCGCCCAGGCGCATCACCTGAGAAGCCACCTGCGAGACCAGGTTCCACGACCCGGCGTTCAGGGCCCGCTTGCGCAGGCTCGCAGTGGCTGACGCATCAATCGACGGCATGACTTCATTCTCTGACTGATTGGCTAAAAGTCACTATAGTTTCAATTAGCCACGATGCTAGCCGTTGCCCACCGAAGGAAAGGTGTACATAGCCGATGCCTGAACATTTTCGTGCGTTGATCGTCATCCTGTTTTTGGCGAGCGTGGTCTTCCTGCTGGCGCGGCGGCCTGCCACCGACCTGATTCCGCTTGGCGACTACAAGCGCCGGCGCAATCTGTGGTTCCTGCTGACCGTGCTGGCCTTTGCCTCTCACAGCTTCTGGCTGTACCTGGGGGCGGGCGCGGTCATTTTGCTGCTTGCCGGGCGCCGCGAGCACAACCCCATGGCGCTGTTCTACATGCTGCTGTTCCTGATCCCGCCAGCGTCGGTGCAGGTGCCGGGGTTTGGCGTGGTCAATTACCTGGTCGACCTCAACCACATCCGCCTGCTGACCCTGTGTGTGCTATTGCCGGCCGCGCTGCAACTACGCCGCCAACCTGACACGCTGCGCTTTGGCCGCACCTGGGCCGACAAGCTGCTGGCGGCCGGCCTGGTGCTGATGAGCGTGCTGTATTTGCGCGAAACCACGCCCACCGACACCCTGCGCCAGGCGCTGTACCTGTATGTCGATGTGTTCCTGCCGTACTACGTGGCCAGCCGTGGCCTGCGCCAGATCAGCGACTTCAAGGACACCTTGCTGGCCTTCGTGCTCACCGCCTTCGTCATGGCGCTGATTGCCGTGGCTGAATATGTGCGCCACTGGCTGCTGTACAGCGCCCTGGTCGACGCCATGGGCGTACCATGGAGCATGTCCGGTTACCTGAGCCGCGGCGGCGCGCTGCGGGCCAGCGTCACCACCGGCCAGGCGATTGCCCTGGGTTATGTGATGAGCGTGGCGATTGGGTTGTTCTTGTTCGTCCAGGGTTATGTGCAGCGCCCGCTGCACAGGGCCATGGGCGCCCTGCTACTGGCCGCCGGGCTGTTCGCGCCGTTATCGCGTGGCCCGTGGATCGGCGTAGTGGTCATCGTGGTGGTGTTCATTGCCTTGGGCAAAGGCGCCGTCAAGCGTCTGGCGCTGCTAGGCGCGGCCGGCATGCTGGCGTTGCCGCTGCTGACCGTCGTGCCTGGCGGTGACAAGGTGCTGGACCTGCTGCCGTACATCGGCAACATCGAAAAAGAGAACATCACCTACCGCGAGCGACTGATGGACAACTCCTGGATCGTCATCCAGCGCAACCCGCTGTTCGGCTCGTTCGACTTCCGCAACACCCCGGAAATGCAGTCGATGATCCAGGGCGAAGGCATCATCGACATCGTCAACACCTACATCAACCTGGCACTGAGGGTCGGGCTGGTCGGGCTCGGCCTGTTCGTGGCGTTCTTTGCCGTGGTGCTGAGGGGCATCCGCAGAGCCATGCTCAGCTTCCCCGACAAGGATGACGAGCGAAGACAGCTCGGCCGGGTGTTGCTGGCGACGCTGATCGGCATTCTGGTGATCATCTTCACCGTCAGCAGCATCACCTTCATCCCGGTGGTGTACTGGTCAGTCGCCGGGCTGGGCGTGGCCTACATCCAGATGGTGCGTCGGCTGCACAACAGCCAGGCCATGGAACTGACCGAACCCGGCCTACTACCCAGGTAATTTCATGAACGTGCTTACCTTGCGTCATTTCGTGCGCCTTTCGGCCCTTGCCGGCCTGGCCCTGTTACCGTTGGCCGGCTGGGGCTCAGACTGGCAGGTCAGTGTCGATGAGCAGAATGGCCTGCCTACCGTGACACGCGGTGGCGGCCCGGTGATGAAGGCCAAGTTCGATTTCTGGGCCGCCAACTGGAGCTGGACTGGCTTTTATACCGACTTCAAGGTCAATGGCCCCTACCACTACACGCTGAAGGGCAAGAACAAGGAACTGGACTTCGACCTGCAGGCAGATATCCGCAAGGAACAGGCGCAAACCCTGAGCTGGGCCTTCGACCTCGACGCCCACAGCCAGCAGCGCGGTGTAATGGGAGGCGGCATGGTGTTCCAATTCGACCCGGCGCAAATCGCCGGCGACATGGGCGCCCCGCAGCTGCTGCCCGACAACCGCGGCTGGACGTGGGGCAAGGCCGACCGGGGCCGGCGCATCGAGATGCGCTTCGACCCGCCACTGGCCAAGGTCTACTTCGAGCGCGGCAACCCGTCCGAGCTGCGTGCATTCCTCTACAAGGACCCGATCGCCGCCGGCCGCCAACAGCTCAAGGCCGTGCTCAACGTGACCGGCGACATCGACCTGGGCCCCACCCCCAACGAGCGCTTCGGGCTGGCCGACCCTGCCAGCTGGCCCGATGACCAACTGGATTGGCGCACCTCACCGGTGGACCTGGCATTCCTCAACGCCGCAGAAAAGCCCGCCGGCAAGCGCGGCTTCGTCAAGGCGGTCGGTGACCAGTTGATGTTCGCCGACAACACCCCGGTGCGCTTCTGGGGCACCAACTTGTCTGCCTACTCGCTGTTCAAAAGCCCGGACGAAGAAATCCGCCAACAGGCCAAGCGCCTGTCGGCCCTGGGTTTCAACCTGGTGCGCCTGCATCACCACGACTCGCCCTGGGTCAGCCCCAACGTGTTCGGCGACGGCACCCTGGTGCGCGATACCCAGCAGCTCAGCGCCGAATCGTTACGCAAACTAGACCTGTGGATCAAAGCGCTCAAGGACGAAGGCATCTACATCTGGTTGGACATGCATGTGCAGCGTGCATTTACCGCCAACGACAACATTGAAGACTTCAAGGAGTTGCCCGAGAAGGAAGGTCGCGTTGACCTGAAGGGTTACGCCTACGTGAACGACAGTATCCAGAAAGCGATGAAGCGCTTTGCCGAGCAGTACATGACCCATGTGAACGAGTACACTGGGCTGGCGTACAAGGACGACCCGGCCATCGCCGCCGTGCTGATCACCAACGAGAACGACCTCACCCAGCACTACGGCAACGCCCTGTTGCCAGACAAGGATGTACCACGCCACAGCGAACGCTACATGTCGGCCGCCAAGGCCTTCGCCAGGCAACATGACCTGCCCGCCGACCTCACCTGGCGTGCCTGGGAGCATGGCCCGTCCAAGCTGTTTCTCAATGACCTGGAGCAGCGCTTCAATGCCGACATGATCGCCCACTTGCGCGGCCTCGGTGTAAAAGTACCGATCGCGACCACCAGCACCTGGGGCGGCAACGGTTTGAGCGCGTTGCCGGCGCTTACCGCAGGGGATGTCATCGATGCCCATAGCTACGGTGCCAATGGCCAGCTGGAGAAGAACCCACTGACCAGCGACGGCATGATCGACTGGATAGGCGCCGCCCAAGTGGTCGGCAAACCACTTACTGTCACCGAGTGGAACGCTGAACCCTTCCCGCTGCCCGACCGTCACTCACTGCCGCTATACGTGGCCGGTACCGCCAGCCACCAGGGCTGGGACGCGATGATGCAATACGCCTACAGCCAACAGGGGTTCAACCCCGGCTGGCGCACCGCGGACAACTGGCACGCCTACAACGACCCGGCGATGATCGCCACGCTACCCGCCGCCGCCCTGCTCTACCGCCGTGCGGACGTCAAGCCAGCCACCACTCGCTACGTGTTCGCACCAACACCTGCCACCCTCTACGATCAGGAAATCACTCCACGCAATTCAGTGCTGTTGCGCACGGCCATGGAAAAGGGCCAGTTGCAGATCGCGCTGCCACAAACACCGGAACTGCCTTGGCTGAAGCCTGCGGCTATCCCAGCAGGCGCACAGGTACTGCAGGACCCAGGGCAATCGCTGCTGCCCGCCGATGCCACCGAGTCGGTAACCGACACTGGCGAGCTCAAACGCAACTGGCAACAAGGCCTCTACACCATCGACACGCCGTTGACCCAGGCCGCCACCGGCTGGCTGGGCGGCCGCTCGATCAGCCTGGGGGCCATTGAGGTTAATTCGAAAACACCTTATGCCAGCGTCGTGGTGCAGAGCCTGGACGGTAAACCCTTGGGCCAGTCGCGTGAGCTGCTGCTTTCTCTGGGCACCCGTGCCATGCCCAAGGCCGATGACAAGACACCCTTCAATGTCGAACCCCTTGAAGGCAGCCTGACCCTCAAAGCGCCCGCTGGCCTGAAACTGTTCGCCCGCGATGCGCAGGCACAACTGAAGCCACTGCCGGCGGCGTACAAGGATGGGCAATACACCCTTACCTTCGACGGTCACTACATGTCCAACTGGCTGTTCTTGAAATAGAGCATATGGCCATCTACGCTCAGGTCACCTGTCGCTGATCATCCCACCTGCACGTTTCAGGGAGGGTTCGCTGCGTCTGTCAACAGCAGTTTCCAGGAGGTAGGGATGAAATTTCTGGTGGTGGGTGGCGCGGGTTACATTGGCTCGCACATGGTCAAGCACCTGCTTGCTGTGGGCCACGAAGTGGTGGTGGCAGACCTGGTCTGGCCTGGCCCGGGCATCCAGTGGGCCAAGCTCGACATCGCCGACGAGGCCGCACTGGATGTGCTGTTTGGCGTCTGTCGCTTCGATGCGGTGTTCCATTTTGCCTCGTTCATTCAAGTGGGCGAGTCGGTCAGCGCGCCCGGCAAGTACTACCAGAACAACGTCGCAGCCACCCTTGCCCTGCTGCAGGCCATGGTGAATGCCGGCATCAAGCACCTGGTGTTTTCTTCGAGTGCCGCCGTTTATGGCAACCCACAGTACGTGCCGATCGATGAAGCGCACACCAAGGGGCCGATCAACCCTTATGGGCTGAGTAAATGGATGGTCGAGCAGATTCTTGAGGACTTCGACCGTGCCTATGGCTTGAAGTCGGTTTGCCTGCGCTATTTCAATGCCGCAGGCGCTGACCCCGAAGGGCAGCTGGGGGAACGTCACGACCCGGAAACCCACCTGATTCCATTGATCCTGCAGGCGGCATCTGGCCGGCGGGAGGCGGTGACCGTGTTTGGCCGCGACTACGATACGCCGGATGGCACCTGCATACGTGACTACGTGCATGTTGCAGACCTGGCGGCGGCCCATGCGTTGGCAGTGGACTATTTGCTGGCAGGTGGCGAGCGTACCGCGTTCAACCTGGGCAACGGCTTGGGCTTTTCGGTGCAGCAGGTGATCGATACGGCGCGGACGGTGACCGGGCGGCAGATCAATGCCCTCGATGCGCCGCGCCGCGCTGGCGACCCGCCACGGCTGGTGGCTGATGCGAGCAAGGCGATACAGGTACTGGGCTGGCGGCCAGAGTTTGCCTCGCTGGAGCAAATTGTGCGGCATGCCTGGCAGTGGGAGTTGCAGTATCCCTGGACCGTGCAGCAGGGCTGAGGATCTTGGGGGCGCTTTGCGCCCCATCGCGACACAAGGCCGCTCCCACAGGTGCAGCGCAAATGGTCGATTTTTGCGCTGCACCTGTGGGAGCGGCCTTGTGTCGCGATGGGCTGCAAAGCAGCCCGACAATCAGTAATAGGTCCGCGGTTGCTCGTCCGCCTTGTTCAACACCGTCCCAATCAGGTTCACCGTGGCCAGGTGATGCAGGCAATCCTCGATTTCCTTTTTGTTGTTCATCCCGTTGGCCACCACCAGCAACACACAATCGAACTTGGGTATCACGGTGATCGCATCGTCCGAGCTGAGCAGCGGTGGCAAATCGAAAATGCAAATACGCGACTCGTAGCGGTTGCGCAAATCGCTGATCAGGTTGTTCACCTTGGGCGACGACAGCATCTCGGTGGACAGCGGGACTGGCACCCGCGTTGGCAGCACCACAAAGCGCGGCAAGGTCGGGTTGACCAGGCATTCCTGCAACTCGGCCTTGTCCGTCAGGAACTCGTTCAGCGCCTGCTCCATGGGCAGGCCCAGGGTGCTGCCAACCTTGGGCCGGCGCAGGTCGAAGTCCACCAGCAACGCCGTCTTGGTGGTGTGGTGGGCAATACTCATGGCCAGGTTGATCGCCAGCACCGTCTTGCCCGCTTCAGGCGTTGGCGAGGTGATCGCCAGCGTGCGCCAGCCGTTTTCCTCCATGGCCCTGAGCACCTGCGTGCGCAGCAGGTCGATCGGCCCGTTCATGTTGGAGTTCTTGTTGTACGCCACGATGCGGTGGCGCTCCAGGTGGTCCGCACGCAGGGGCACCACCTTGGTATTCACGTAGTCGAACTGCCCCGGCACTTCTGCCAGCGCCGTACCGGGGGCGGGAGACAGTGCCTGGGGTGTGCCTGGGGTAACCTGATGAAGATTATTGCCAACAGCCGGCTTGGTCCTGTCCATCACTGCTTTCCCTATACAAACCGAGACATGACTTTGAACAACAGCACATCCAGTGGCATGTAGAACATGTGCACCAACACTACCATGATAGCCGCCAACGCCAGTGCCGCCAGGATCAGCCGGTTGCGCCAGCGCTTGCGCCTGGCCACGTCGGCCCTGGTATCGATATAGGGCACCGCAACCAAAACCCGTTTACCCAGCAGGTTTTCCAGGGCGCCAACACCGCGCACGCGCTGATTGAGCATTTCCATCAGCATCACCAGCGCACCGCCGCCAGCAGGTGCCAGCACCAGGCCAAGCGCCGCGATTTTCTTGCGGTTTGGCTTGATCGGCTTCTCAGGCAGCAGAGGGGGCTCCAGTAGCACGAAGCGTTCGGCCTTGTTTTCCTGCTCGAGGCTTTCGGTAATCTTCGCGCCCATTTCCTTGGCGCGGATTTCTTCATACTTTTTACGTGCGTTGTCGTGGTCACGCATCAAGGTCACCAACCCGCGCTCGACCTGCGGTGCTTCGAGGATCTCGGCTTCGTAGCCTTCCATCTTCTTGGTCAGCTCACGCTTCTGCTCGGACAGTGAGGCAATCCGCTCCTGGGCAGCGCTCATCTTGGCGCGCACACGGGCCACGTCGAGGCTGACCGTGGACGCTGCCGCCGTACGATCGCCACTGGCTTCGAGCGCCTGGATCTTGCGTTTGATCGCCACCACATCCGGGTGGGCGTCCTTGTAGCGGGTCAGCAGCCGGGCATACTCGGCCTTCAGGCTTGGCAGGTCCTGGGGTTGGTCGGCAGAGGCTGGCCTGGTGCCCTCAGTCGTTTTGGTCGCCAGGCCGGCATTGGCCGCGGACAGTTCCAGCTCCAGGTAGCGCAGCTCTTCCTGGGCAGCCTTGTAGTCACGGTCGACTTCGCGGAACTCCAGCTCCGAACGCGACAGCATGTTCATGCGCAGGGTCTGGTGCTCGGGCAACGCATTGGCATGAGCCTGCTTGAAATCGGCCAGCTGGTTTTCCAGGCTGGCCAGTTCGGCGCCCAGTTTGTTGGCTTCCTGGGTAAGAAACTCGGTGGTTTCGTTGGCCCGCTCGGTGCGCTGCTTGAGGTTTTCGTTGAGGAACAGCGTCACCAACTCGTCGGCGACTTCCTTGGCCACTTGCGCTTGCTTGTGCTCGAACGACACATTGAACGCCACGGTCGCTTCACCACGGCCACGGACAAAGGTGGTGAGGGTTTCGACCACGATGGCGTTGCGCATCTGGTCGATCTTGTCGCTTTCACTGAGGCGTTTGTCGGCGAACAGGTCGTACTTGCCGATGATGCGCAGCAGGTTTTCACGGGTCATCACCCGCTGGCGGATCACCTCGATGCGCTCATCGGCAAAGCTGGTGTTGTTGGTCGACACCAGCTCGGGCGAAATCTGCTGCGACTCCACCAGAATGGTGCCGGTCGATTGGTAGATCGGCGGCACCATCAAGGCGACGGCGACGGTCGCGACAAGAATGACTGCGGCACTCACCCCTAGCACCAGGGCTCTGTCCTTGATAATGGCGATGTAATCTCTGAGGGAGAGCTCGTAGTCAGACTTCATGGGGCCACCTGCCTGCGGTTCAGATGTCGGGGTACCTGTACGTCAACGTCAAACCAACGATCGTTGCGGTCGCATCCGGTACATGGTCCTGTTGCCGTTCCTTGTACATCAGTGACAGGCGCAGGTCCCAGTAAGGCGAAAACTGGCGGCTGGCCCATACGCTGTAAGTCTGCAGCGTGTTGGGCGACTGCCCTTTGCTGTCTTGCCAGGCCGCGTCGGCGCCCACCCGAGTCAGTTCGGCCACCGCGTAGCTCCATACACCACGCACCTGGTCCAGCTCGGCGAAACCGCCTTCGGCGCTGGCCACCGTGCTGCGTTCGGCGGTAAAGCTGGCATCGGCACGCGGGCCGGTGTACAGCAACGCAACCCCACCCTCCCCACGCCGGCCGCCGTCGTCACCAGACACCTGGTTGACGCCAATGTGGGCATCGGCGCTCAAACCTTCGGCAAGCTGGTACTTGACGCCGACTGCAGGGGTGTAGCTGTTGGAGGCGGTCGCGGTAAGGTCCTGCTCAGGCTCATAGCGTCGTGCGCCAAAGCGGGTGTACACATCGGCCCGCTCGCTCCAGGCGTAAGTCCAGGTAAATACGTTCGCCAGCTCCTCGTAGCCCGTCAGCGTACTGATGTCATAACGGGCACGGTTGTAAGTGGTTTCGTTGCTCAAGGTGCTGCGTTCAGTTACCGCCTGGCTCCAGTTGCCCGTCAGGGTGTAGAGCTTTTGCGTACCGTCGGTGGTGATCACCCCGGTGTCCAGCACTGTCCCCGACAGCGTCGAGCTTTCGTTGTAGCGCGCCACCAGGCCGAACCGCCCACGCTCGGTGGTGCGCTGCCAGCCCAGGCTGATATCGGGATCTTCACGGTCATCGACTATATCCGTGTCGGACGAGCGCAACACATGCATGCCCAGCCCCAACCTCAATTCGTCACGGTCGAACGTACCGATCAGGGTGTAATCAGGCGCAATGATCGTGCGCGTTATGCCCTTCTCCCCCGAGGTCAGCAACAAAGGGTTGCTGTCGTACTCGACGGATGTCGGTACCGCCACCGTAGACTGCCAATTTGCCGCCAGGACCGCGTCCGTAAACGGCAAGGCCAAGATTGCCGTTGCAATGCTAGTTGTTCTAAGAAGAGGCATTAAATGTTCTTATTAAAAGGCAAGATCAAGGAACGACCAGCGTATCGCCAGCCTGAAGTTGGATGTTGGTGGACATGTCCCGCCCAGACACCAGGTCCTTATATCGCACGGGCAGGATCTTTTGGGAAGCGCCTGCGCCACGGACCACCTTGATTTCGCTTTCGTCAGCAAACTTGTCCAGGCCACCCGACATGCTCAAAGCTTGAAGCACCGCCGTAGGGCCTGCCATTTGCACCGGCCCAGGCTTGATCACTTTGCCTTGGACGTAGACCATGTTGCCGGCGATGCTCTTGACGACAACGCTGACGTTAGGGTCGGGAAGGAACTTTTCGAGTTTGGCAGCCACCTGTTTTTCGACTGCCGTCACATCCAGGCCGGCGACATTGATGCGCCCGGCCAGGGGGAAGGTGATACTGCCATCGGGAAGAACGGTGGCTTCTTGACGCAGGCTGTCTTCCTGCCACACCGAAACCATCACCACATCGCCGGGGCTGAGCAGATAGGCAGCACTGCTCTGGTCGGCGTTACCGGCGCCAGACCACACCGTCAGCAGGCAGAACGCGGCAAACATTGAACGCACCATGAGGGTCCCTCCGGCCAAATGGCCCGACAAAGAGCACTGAATGAGAACAACACACCAACTCTCGCTCCGCTTCGCGACGTACCGCTGCCGCGATGGCCTCGACCTTCCTGGAGGCCCTTGCCTTGACGCTGTAGACGTGGGCTGCAACACCCTGCAGACATGGGCCTATACAGGCTACTGGGAATATAGCAACGGTTGAAGAATTCACAAGCCAGGTCTTGCGCTTGCGGCATGCATCCCTTCACATGCCAGGCATGCGGTTCAGATCTTTCTGCGGTTGGCAACGGCTACAAAGCCGATGACGGCAAAGGCAAAGAACCAGCCGGCAGTTGAAACAGGAATGATACTGTTCTGATTTATATACGAATCTGCCGCGCGCGCAGCGCCACTCAGCATTACCAGCAAAAACATCGATTTGATAATCAGAGTCGTGCGCATACACCCCTCCAGAAAACAGGAAAAATCAAATAGTTATTAGCGCGGTGTGGCGGGAGTTGTTTCTTTGTTGACTTGAGCTTATGGGCACAATGACATTACGTCAATGATCCGACACCATAATAAAATTCAATGGGCGATGGGGGCTTTCGTCAAAATATCGACATGCAATTTATGCAAGGGCGCGCTATCAGGGCGGAGGCTGCGTTTCACGGCTGAGAACGCATAGGGGGCATGCCCTGCCCCCAGAGGTTTCACTCGTCTGCGTGGTGAACCACGACCAGCAACTGCGCCGGCGTGACACCTACCGAGCGTAGCCGGTGCGGCGTCTGGGCGTTGAAATGAAGGGCATCGCCCTGTTCCAGCAGCACCCGTTCGTTCATGAAGTCCACTTCCACCTGGCCAGCATGCACGAACAGGAACTCCTCGCCCTGGTGTTCCTTGAACGTGGGGTCACTGAATTCGGAGGGTGGCTGGATCAGGAACGGCAGCAGGCTGCGTTGGCCGACCTGGCTGGTGAGGGCCGCGTATCCCGGCCCTTGCCCATCGCCTACCAACGCCTGGCGCTGGCCATGGCGCACCAGGCTGTAGCGGCTCTGCCCAGCCTGTTCTTCGGCGAACAGCTCTTCGACATTGACGTTCAGCGCCCGTGCCAGTTTCAGCGCCGCCGCGATCGAGGGCGTGTTGAGGCCGCGCTCGACCTTGGACAGGTAGCTTTTGGTCATGCCGGTCTTTTCGGCGAGCATTTCCAGGGTCATCCCCAGTTTCTTACGCAGCAGTTTCAATCGAATAGACATGTAACGCGTGTTTCCCAGGCTGAGGCAGCCATGATACGCGTCTGAAAGCTGACGCCAAGCCTGCAGGGATGGCCTTCAATCAAGGCATCACTGGCGGTACGTACTGCAACGTCGTACCCAGTGCCCACAGCAACACCAGCACCAACGGCACATGCACCAGCAACTGCACGAACGAGAAGCCGATCAGGTCGCGCGCCTTGAGCCCCAGTACGCCCAGCAGCGGCAGCATGTAGAACGGGTTGATCAGGTTCGGCAAAGCTTCGGCAGCGTTGTAGATCTGCACCGCCCAGCCCAGGTGGTACTGCAGGTCATTCGCCACCAGCATCACGTAGGGGGCCTCGATGATCCACTTGCCGCCGCCCGAGGGGATGAAGAAGCCCAGCACCGCCGAATACACCCCCATCAGCACGGCATAGGTGTCATGGGTGGCAATCTGGGTGAAGAACAACGAAATATGGTGGGCCAGGGTCTGTTCGTCGACACCCTTCACCTGGGTGAGGATGGCGGCGATCGAACCGTACAGCGGGAACTGGATCAGCACCCCCGTGGTGGTCGGCACGGCACGCGCCACCGCGTCAAGGAAACTGCGCGGGCGCCAGTGCAGCAAGGCACCGAGCATGATGAACAACAGGTTGTAGGTGTTCAGCCCGGAGATAGCGGTAATCGCCGGCTTGGTGGCGAACTCCTGGTACAGCCAGCCAGCGGCCAGGGCCACCAGCAGCAGAATCAGGATGGGGCTGTGCTCCAGCCACTCACCTGGGCGGGTACGTTGCGGTGCGGGCGGCGCCGTGAAGGTGGGGTCGACACCACAGTCTTCAGCGCTGCGTGCACTGTTCGGGCCCGGGGCGGTGGCGTAGGCGATCACCAGCGAGACCACCACCAGCGCCGCCAACATCACGCCGGACTGCCAGAGGAAAATGGTTTCGGTGAACGGGATCACCCCAGTAATCGACAGGATCGAGGGTGGCAGGCTGGCCGGGTTGGCTTGTAGCTGCGCCGCCGACGATGACAGGCCCAGCGCCCACACCGCGCCCAAGCCCAGGTAGGCAGCCGCACCGGCGGCGCGGTAGTCCATTTTCAGGTCGGTGCGCCGCGCCAGGGCGCGTACCAGCAAACCACCGAACACCAGCGACAGGCCCCAGTTGAGCAAGGAGGCCAGCATCGATATCAGCGCTACCCAGCACACGGCCGAGCGACCGTTGCCGGGGATGCGCGCCAGGCGATCGATCAGCCGCGCGGCGGGCGGCGAACTGGCAACCACATAGCCACCAATGACCACGAAGGCCATCTGCATGGTGAACGGGATCAAGCTCCAGAAACCGTCGCCAAACGCTTTGGCGGTGTCGGTCGGCTTGGCCCCCATGGCCAGTGCGCCAATGCACACCAGCAGCACCGCCAAGGCGGCGAACACCCAGGAATCGGGGAACCAGCGTTCGGCCCAGTTGGAGCAGCGCAAGGCAAAGCGCGCGGAACGGCTGTCTTGAATTTCAGCGGCCACAGTTGAATTCCTTTTATTGGTTTTATGAGGTGACACGTGTTGCCAGAAAACACAAAACCCTGTGGGAACAGCCATGCCCGCGAATGCATCGGTAAATTCACCGCAGCATTCGCGGGCACGCCCGCTCCCACAGGGTAGGATCGTGTAATGCCTTAGAAGGTCATTTCCTTCACATCATCCGGCACGATCAGCTTGCCGGCGGTTTTCTCGATGATTTCCTCGACGCTCACCCCCGGCGCAGTCTCGCGCAGGATGAACGCGCCGTCTTCGATTTCCAGGTAGGCCAGGTCGGTAAGCACCTTGCGGATGCAACCGGCACCGGTCAGCGGCAAGCTGCACTGGGGCAATAGCTTGGACTCGCCATCCTTGGAGGCGTGGGTCATGGTGACGATGATGTTGTCGGCGCCAGCCACCAGGTCCATGGCGCCACCCATGCCCTTGACCAGCTTGCCCGGGATCATCCACGAGGCGATGTTGCCCTGCACGTCCACCTCGAAAGCACCCAGCACGGTCAGGTCGACGTGGCCACCACGGATCATGGCGAACGATTGTGCCGAATCGAAGATCGAGGCACCGCGGCGGGCGGTGACGGTTTGCTTGCCGGCATTGATCATGTCGGCATCGATAGTGCTTTCGGTCGGGAATTCGCCCATGCCGAGCAGGCCGTTTTCCGACTGCAGCATCACATCCATATCGGCCGGTACATAGTTGGCCACCAGGGTCGGAATGCCGATGCCCAGGTTGACGTAGTAGCCGTCCTTCAGTTCACGGGCGACGCGTTGTGCCATCTGTTCGCGGGTCAGTGCCATGGTCAGGATCTCTTTGTTGTTCTGGTGATGGCGCTCAGGCCTTGACGGTGCGCTTTTCGATACGCTTTTCGAAGGTGCCGACGATGACACGGTCCACGTAGATGCCCGGGGTGTGGATTTCGCTGGGCAGCAGCACGCCTGGCTCGACGATTTCTTCCACTTCGACCACGGTGATCTTGCCGGCGGTGGCCGCCAGCGGGTTGAAGTTTTGCGCGGTGTTGCGGTACACCACGTTACCGTAGTGGTCGGCCTTCCAGCCCTTGACGATGGCGAAGTCACCGGTGATGGATTCTTCGAGGATGTACTTGCGGCCCTTGAACTCGCGCACTTCCTTGCCGTCGGCTACCGGTGTGCCGTAGCCGGTGGCAGTGTAGAACGCCGGGATGCCGGCCCCTCCTGCGCGCATTTTTTCGGCGAGGGTGCCCTGCGGGGTCAGTTCCACTTCCAGTTCGCCGCTGAGCAGCTGGCGCTCGAACTCGGCGTTTTCGCCCACGTAGGAGGCGATCATCTTGCGGATCTGCCGGTCTTCCAGCAGCACACCCAGGCCGAAGCCGTCGACGCCGCAGTTGTTGGAGACCACCGTCAGGCCCTTGACGCCACGCCGCTTGATTTCGCTGATAAGGTTTTCCGGGATGCCGCACAGGCCAAAGCCACCGGCCAGTACCGTCATGTTGTCGGTCAGGCCTTCGAGGGCCTGTTCATAGGTTGCAACGC
>NZ_BCBI01000024.1:0-85183 GCF_001320565.1 Pseudomonas sp. NBRC 111132 | reverse complement strand
GTACACCCTGCTCGCTCGATCCCATACAACGGTAGACGTACAGGCTTTGCAGGTTTCGCTCGGCAACCCAGGCAACGTGGCCCATGAGGTGTTGCCGGACCTGCTCATCACGGGCAAAAAAGATGCACGCGATCTGGTTCTGTGGTGCAGCCCCTCCGGTACCGTGCGCGGTTTCAACGGGCTCAGCGCGTTCGCCGCCGCCCTGCGCGACGAGCTTTCCGAGCACCATGCGTTCGATACGATGACCTGGGCCTGCGCGGCATTGACCGAAGACCCGTTCGCCTATCAGGCCCGGCAATTGCTCAACGGCCTGCTGCAAAAGATTGACCGGGTGCAGCTTGGCACTATCGAACAGGTTGTTGATCTGGAGCGCGTATTCAGCAAGCTGAGCGACCCCTCATCGATATTCCCGGCGAGCTTTCGTATCGAACGGTCGGCACCCTCGATCACGCTGCCTGACTGGCTTGAAAAAGCCACGGCAACTGACCGCTTCCAATACCACATGGCACTGCTGGAGCTAACGGCAGGGCACATGCTGGCACGCGGTGAAACCTCTCTGGACGGGATCGAAGACTTGCAGCACTACACGGCTCGCCGCCTGCGCGAGCAAATGCGTCATGACTACCCGAACCAGCCGCTTTGCGACCCTGACCAGGTGCAGATCACGATTTCACAAGTCGTGCAGGTGTCCTCCATGGGGCCCGCGAAGCTTGAGTACCTGAAAACCATCAGCCTGACCGAGCTGGCCATCTCACGTTTGCCATTGGGTAGCGACCAGGTGGCTTCGGCGGTTCAACTGGCCGGGCAACAGCCACCCGGCAGTTGGATGGACCTTGATTATGTCGATGCACTGATCACTGCCGTGGATGTCGGAGGCCAGTACCCGAAGTATGTCCACGACCAGTTGCAGACGGGTTCTGACAACGACGAACGTCGCCAGCGCTTTGCTGAAGAATGGCGTGTTGCGCTACTGCTTAGCGCGCTACAGGCCAAGATCACGGGGCAGTTGAACGAGCGCACCTGGCAGGCCGTTGCGGATTTTTGCCGCCGTGAAGCCCATGCCAGTACATCGCTGAAGATGGGGCCACTGTCATTGTGCAGCGTGCCGGGTGGCCCAAAGAACAACCTGGTGCATGGCATGTTCGTCATCGAAGTACCCGCAACTGGGGCCTGGATACTCTACCGGCCCTTGTTTGCCAGGCAGGCCATCAGGCAGTTCGACAGCCGCAGCCAATTGATGACGAGCATTCGGACCGAACACACCCTGCAGCAAGAAGTCCTTGACTGGCTGGATGACGATGCCCGCCCCATTTATGCCAATGATGGTTTCACCCACCCACACTTGCATGCTGGTCTCGCTGAACTGGCCCACCTGTTGGGACCTGGCCCTGGGCTGGCCGCTGATGCCCTCGAGCGCTTGCGAGCACCTGCCACATTGGCTTTCACGCCATGGTCAGGCGATGTGGACAGTTCGATGTACCAGGCCAGGGCGAGCGTTCTCCTGCTACTGGCCTCACGGCAGAGCCTCTCCAATGCCCAGCAACGCTGGGCTTTGGTCGTGCGGCTCGCATGGCTGGCGTTCAACACGGTCACGCCACTGCTGCGTGGGCCGGCAGGTCTGCTGGCTTGGCTGGTGGAAGCCCTGCTCGCCATCAAGGATGACCTGACAGCCTTGACCCAGGGTAGCGACGAAGAAAAGTTGCTCGCCGGTGCCGACATCCTGCTGAACCTGGCCATGCTGCTGGCCCACGGGCCCGGTACTGCCGAGCACGAAGCTGAACTGCCGCTTCAGCCCGAACCGCGCCGTGCTCGCAGCGCAATTGCACAGCAGCCGTCCGAACAGGAAACCTGGCAAGCTCCTGCCGAGCAGTCCCGGCCCGCACCAATCCACATCAGCCAATGGGGCCACGACCAACGGCTCGGCAACCTGCCCCGCGAAGCCCGTGCGGCGCTCGCCACCTTACGCGCCAAGATCAGCCTTAACGAGCAGACTGCGCTGGCCAGCGGCCGTCTGCGGGGCCTGTACAAGGTTGACGACCGCTACTACGTGAAATTGCAGGATGTCGCCTACGAGGTCGAAGAAAGTTGGAGCGGCGTACGCATCATCGGACCGCAGGTCAGTCACAGCGAATGGTCGCAGTCATGGGGTGCAACCCCTGACGGCTACTACATTGTCGGCCGCGAACGCAGCCGCGGCCCTTGGCTGACGCGCTGGAACGGAGAATGGATGCTCGACCTGCACCTGTCGGGCGGTATGCCGAGAACAGCCAAGGCACTGATCGACGAAAAAAAACAAGCGCTGAAGAAAATGCAGGAAGACCGAGCGGCGAATGACAAAAAGCTCACCAACACAGAAATATTCCTCGACGGCTATCTGCAACGGGTAAAGCCATATGACGAGGCATACCTGGCATTTCAGCGATCCCTCGATGCCTACCCCGACACAGCCCTCGACGACCTGCCGGAGGAGCTGCAAGCAAGGCGGCGGGCCCTGCGCACGCTGCGCAACGAGTCACGTGCGAACTTTGATGTGCTCGCCCTCACCTACGAAAAACAGGCCGAGCTGATAAGGAATCAAGCGCAGCTCTTCGCCAGCATGAGTGACCCCAAATACGCCAGATTCGACCCCAACGCAGTGGCCTCCTTCGCCCGTGGGCAATGGTGGGAACAGTTGCTTACCGCCGACTTGCATCAGTTCCACCGACTGCTCGATATGAATGACTATGCCGCACTTAAAGACCAGTCACGTCGGCTCTTGCAGTTACCCTTCGGCCAGGAGCAGGCACAGCTGTACCTGGACTACAGCAAGAAGGTCGAAGCAGCACTGGCCACCCATAGACGCCTCTTCAACGTCAGCCAACGCCTTGACCACAACCTCAGCGAGGCACTGACAGATGGGCAGATCCAGTTCTCTGGCAAACGCAAGAAGCTCGATGTCATCATCAACAACCGGCGATATTCCACACTGATGGTCCGAGCTCAGATCCTGAGCGACCTGTATCAGTTGGTTGTGAGCAGAGATCAGCTAACTGCGGAGGACTTCGAAAGTGTCCTGCTCTCGCATAAAACCCTGCGTAACAAGCCACTGCACGAAGCGCTGCTTAGCCACGACAGCCTGGCTGCAGCCCAGCTGGCCCCAGAAGAACAGAAAGAGCCACTGGAAAGCGCGTTAGGCGAATACAAACTGTCACTGGGCAATGCCGAGTATTTGCTTTCACGCAACATTCCGGCGGTGAACAGCAGCAAACTCAACGAATACATCGCAGAGCTGAATGCACTGATAACCCTGACTGAGCGTGACTTGGCCGCCACTTCTGCCGCGGCCGATCTGCAGGAAACAGCGCTCGAACAGCCGCTGACCCACAAAGTGCGATCTGTGAAACGCAAGGTTATCCGCACCAGCCGGGGCAAATCAGTGGTGGTCGAAGAAACCAAGGACGGCGACGAAGCCGTGCAGGTCGACCCGTTGACCGAAAAAACGGTTGCGCGCTATCAGCAACAAGGTGATCACTGGGAAGCGGTGCCGCAAGCTGCGTCAGCACCCGACTACACGCGCTTGCGCCGCACCGGCGCCGACCTGCTGGCTCAGAAAGATACCAGGATCGCCCACGCCTCCCGCCACCTGGACGGGCCAAACAGCCTGGCGGACCAGCTTGATTTCTACATTCAGGACATGGCAGACATCGCCGACGCGTTGCGCGCCGGCCCGGACCAAGGGCATGCACTGGCCACCAGGCTGGACCTGGCAGTTACCGAAGTGCGGGCAGAAAAAAAGCGCCTCTTGACCACCGCCTACCTGGGCACTCAGCACCCGGACAGCAAGGCCCTGCATTTCCTCCTGGAGGCAAACGAAATCGAGGTCAAGCTCACCAGGGCCCGCAAAAGGCTCAAGGCCAATGACTTTCTGGATGTCTATGACGTTTATCGCCTGGAACCCAGGCAGAAGCTCTGGGAAGCGCATTTCCACTACACCAGCGCAAATGCCAACCCACGGCGCTTTGCCAAAGGCCATTTGAAGTTCCCGAACACCATGAGCCGCGAGGAGCGTTTGCAACGCGCACAGGCCCCGGCAGAGCGATACGAAATCTACCGGGGTGATCTGCGCCTCGAGCAGGTCGAGGACATCATCCCGTTCCCCGATAGCTGAAGGCCGCAGGCGTCAGGCCAGCGCCTTGTCCAGCGCCCGCTCGATTTCACCCTTGATGGTGGCGCTCATCATCGACAGCATCATGCCCAGCTTCAGTTCCACGCGGATGCTGTCATCAAAGATGTGCACACTGCCATTGGCGCCGCTGCGGGCCACATCGACCCGGTCACCGTTCCAGGTGGCCTTGAGGTCATATTCGCGGCTGAGCTTGTCGACCAGCGCTTCGGCCTTGGCGCGGGCGGCATCGCGGCCGAGGGAGTGTTTGCGTTCGACGCTGATCTGGGTCATGCGGGCATTCCTGAAGATGTAGACATAATTGGCATTATGCCCGCCCCTGCCCACTGGCACACCCCGCCAAGACAAATCCGCCCGTTCGCCCTAGAATGGCGGTAATTTTTTTCGGTGAAGCGATATGAACGACCAGCGCAAAGGCGACCACGCCGAACCCACCACTCATTTTGGCTACCAGGACGTGCCTGAAAGCCAGAAGGCGAAGAAAGTCGCCGAAGTGTTCCACTCGGTAGCCGCCAAGTACGACCTGATGAACGACGTGCTGTCCGGCGGCATGCACCGGCTGTGGAAGCGCTTTACCATCGAGCTGTCGGGTGTGCGCAGCGGCAACCGCGTACTGGACATTGCCGGCGGCACCGGTGACCTGGCGGCCAAGTTCT
This sequence comes from Pseudomonas sp. NBRC 111132, assembly GCF_001320565.1. NCBI lineage: Bacteria > Pseudomonadati > Pseudomonadota > Gammaproteobacteria > Pseudomonadales > Pseudomonadaceae > Pseudomonas > Pseudomonas sp. NBRC 111132. The sequence continues at coordinate 80,365 of NZ_BCBI01000024.1, read as the reverse complement.
CGCGCCTGGTAGGCCCGACCGGGCAAGTGGTACTGGCCGACATCAACGATTCGATGCTCAAGGTTGGCCGTGACCGCCTGCTTGACCGTGGTGTGGCCGGCAACATCGAGTTCGTCCAGGCCGACGCCGAAAAGCTGCCGTTCCCGGACAACCACTTCGACTGCGTGACCATCGCCTTCGGCCTGCGCAACGTCACCCACAAAGACGAAGCCATCCGTTCGATGTTGCGCGTGCTCAAGCCCGGTGGCCGCCTGTTGATCCTGGAGTTCTCCAAGCCGACCAACAAGCTGATGTCCAGGGCCTACGACGCTTACTCGTTCGCCTTCATGCCGCTGGCCGGCAAGCTGATCACCAATGACGCCGAGAGCTACCGTTACCTCGCCGAGTCGATCCGCATGCACCCGGACCAGGAAACCCTCAAGAGCATGATGGTCGAGGCCGGCTTCGACCGCGTCACCTACCACAACATGACCAGCGGTATCGTTGCCGTACACCGGGGGATCAAGCCCTGATGCTGCTGGCCGGGCTGCTCGCCAGCGTCGAACATGGCCTGAACCGCGTCCTGCGCATGGACAGCACGGCCCTGCCGCGCCTGGCCGCGCTGGAAGGCAAGGTCATCGAGATCGACTGCCGCCAACCGGCCCTGCAGGTGTTCATCCTGCCCGATGAAGACGGCCTGATGCTCGCCGCCCACTGGGAGGGCGAAGTCGACTGCAGCCTGCGTGCCCCGGCTGGCAGCCTGGCGCAGCTGGCCCTGGCCAGGGACAAGACCGCTGTGCTGCACAGCCCGCAGGTCGAGCTGCATGGCGACAGTGCCGTACTGCTCGACCTGTTCGGCGTGCTGCAGGACCTGGAGCTGGACTGGGAGCACGAGCTGCAACGCTGGCTCGGCCCCGTCGCCACGGCCATGCTGGCCGGCCATATCCGCCTGCGTGCACGCTGGACCCGCCAAGGCCTGGCACGTTTCAGCCAGAACCTGTCCGAGTACCTGGCCGAAGAGTCCCGCACCCTGGTCGGCAAGCGCGAAGCCGAAGCCGCCTTCAGCGAACTCGATGCCCTGAAGCTCGATACAGAACGCCTCGAGGCGCGCCTCAAGCGCCTCTCCCGATCCCTTGATACCAGCGATAACGCATGAAGCTGCTCGCCGTCCGCCGTCTTTTTCGCATCCAGCGTGTGGTGATCCGCTACCGTCTCGATGACCTGTTGTTCGAACAGCCACTGCTGCCTTGGTGGCTGGCCAGCCTGCGCCTGCTGATGCCGTGGCGCTGGCTGCCACGCAAGCCCACCGAACTCAGCCGTGGCGCGCGCCTGCGCCTGGCGCTGCAGGACCTGGGGCCGATCTTCATCAAGTTCGGCCAACTGCTGTCCACCCGCCGCGACCTGCTGCCCACCGACATCGCCGACGAGTTGATGCTGCTGCAGGACCGTGTGCCACCGTTCGACCCGCAAAAAGCCGTGGCGTTGATCGAGGAACAGCTCGGTGCAAAAGTCGGCGAGGTGTTCAGCCGCTTTGACGTCGAGCCACTGGCCTCGGCCTCGGTGGCCCAGGTACATGCCGCCCGCCTGAAAACCGGTGAAGAGGTGGTGGTCAAGGTGGTACGCCCGGGCCTGAAGCCGGTCATCGCCCAGGACTTGGCCTGGCTGTTCCTGATCGCCAAGGCCGCCGAGCGAGCCTCGGCCGATGCCCGTCGCCTGCACCCGGTGGAAATCGTCGGCGACTACGAAAAGACCATCTACGACGAACTCGACCTGCTGCGCGAGGCGGCCAACGCCAGCCAGCTGCGACGCAACTTCGAAGGCTCCGAGCTGATGTACGTGCCCCAGGTGTACTGGGACCTGTGCCGCCCCAAGGTGCTGGTAATGGAGCGCATCTACGGCGTACCGGTAACCGACATGGTCACCCTGGCCGACCAGCGCACCGACATGAAGCTGCTGGCCGAGCGTGGCGTGGAGGTGTTCTTCACCCAGGTGTTCCGCGACAGCTTCTTCCACGCCGACATGCACCCCGGCAACATCTTCGTCAGCACGGTCAAACCGTGGAGCCCGCAGTACATCGCCATCGACTGCGGCATCGTCGGCAGCCTGACCGCCGAGGACCAGGACTACCTGGCGCGCAACCTGATTGCCTTCTTCAAGCGTGATTACCGCCGCGTCGCCCAGTTGCACATCGATTCGGGCTGGGTGCCGGCGCACACCAAGGTCAACGAGTTCGAAGCGGCGATCCGCACCGTGTGCGAGCCGATCTTCGAAAAACCGTTAAAGGATATTTCCTTCGGCCAGGTGCTGATGCGCCTGTTCCAGACCGCGCGGCGCTTCAACATGGAAGTACAACCGCAGCTGGTACTGCTGCAGAAGACCCTGCTCAACATCGAAGGGCTGGGCCGCCAGCTGTACCCTGACCTGGACCTGTGGAGCACCGCCAAACCGTTCCTTGAACGCTGGATGCGCGATCGCTACAGCCCAAAGGCCGTGTTCGGCAACATTCATGGGCAGGTCGAGCAGTTGCCGCACCTGGCCAACATGGCCCGCGACCTGCTCGAACGCCTGTCGCAGCCGCACCTGAACGACCCGCAACTGCCGGAGCGTCGCCGCCAGGGTGACCGCTGGGCACTGCGCCTGCTGGGTGCCGGCCTGCTCGGCGGTGGTGCGGTATTGGCCGCAGGCGCCGCCGAGGCCGCGAGCCTGGCCGCCCCTGCTGCCTGGCCGGCCTGGCTGATGCTGGCCGCCGGCCTTTACCTGATCGTGCGCCAATAGCCAGCCGCGCCCGTGGCTGGCACACTAGCGCAAAGGGCCCGGTACAGGAGCGGGCCCGCTTTGGAGTCGACGATGAAAGACTGGCTGGACGAGATCAAGTGGAACAGCGATGGCCTGGTACCGGCGATCGCCCAGGACCACAAGACCGGACGCGTGCTGATGATGGCCTGGATGAACCGTGAATCGCTGGCCCTGACCGCCACCGAGCAACGCGCCATCTACTGGTCGCGTTCGCGCGGCAAGCTGTGGCGCAAAGGCGAGGAATCCGGGCACGTGCAAAAACTGCATGAGCTGCGCCTGGACTGCGACGCCGACGTGATCATCCTGATGGTCGAGCAACTGGGCCATATCGCCTGCCATACCGGCCGTGAAAGCTGCTTCTACCGCGTGTATGAAGACGGCCAGTGGAAAATCGTCGACCCGGTCCTGAAGGACCCGGATGCCATCTACAGCGCAGGACACTGACATGAGCGACACCCTCAACCGCCTGGCCGAAGTGCTTGAAGAACGCAAGCACGCGGCGCCTGACAGCTCCTATGTGGCCAGCCTGTACCACAAGGGCCTGAACAAGATTCTCGAAAAGCTCGGCGAAGAGTCGGTCGAAACGATCATTGCTGCCAAGGATGCCGAGCACAGCAAGGATTACAGCGATGTCATCTACGAAACCGCCGACCTGTGGTTTCATAGCCTGGTGATGCTCAGCGCACTGGGCCAGCATCCACAAGCCGTACTCGATGAGCTGGAGCGCCGTTTCGGGCTTTCCGGGCACGATGAAAAGGCCGCGCGTCAGCCCTCGGCTTGAGCACAAAGCATTCTAGGAGAGCACCATGGGTATTTTTGACTGGAAACACTGGATCGTCCTGCTGGTCGTCGTGGTCCTGGTGTTCGGCACCAAGAAGCTGAAAAATTTCGGCAGCGACCTGGGCGAATCGATCAAGGGCTTCCGCAAGGCCATGAACGAAGAAGAGACCAAGCCGGCCGAGCAAACGCCGCCGCCTGCCCAGCCCGTGCCACCGGTGCAAAACACCGCGCAGCCGCAGCAAGGCCACACCATCGATGGCCAGGCCCAACCGGTCCAAGAGCCGCAGCGGAAAGACTGACCCATGTTCGGCATCAGTTTCAGCGAGCTGCTGCTCGTAGGCCTGGTCGCCCTGCTGGTGCTCGGCCCCGAGCGCTTGCCGGGTGCCGCACGCACGGCAGGGCTGTGGATCGGCCGGCTCAAGCGCAGCTTCAACAGCATCAAGATGGAAGTGGAGCGCGAGATCGGCGCTGACGACATCCGCCGGCAGCTGCACAACGAGCACATCCTGCAGATGGAAGAGGAAGCCAAGCGCATCCTCAACCCGCTGACGCCACCCGCGCAGCCGCCGGTAACCACGGCCAGCGTGCAGCCGCCTGCCGGGCTCGAAGCCAGGCCGGTCGAAGCACCTGCCGCCCCGGTCGCACCTTCTGAACCGCCTCAACCGCCGCGAGCCCCATGAGCGAGAATCCGGAACACGACCAGCCTATGCCGCTGGTTTCGCACCTGACCGAACTGCGCACCCGCCTGCTGCGCTGCGTTGCCGTCATTTTCCTGATCTTTGCCGGGCTGTTCTCCTTCGCCCAGCAGATCTACACCCTGGTCTCGGCGCCTCTGCGCGACCATTTGCCGGCCAACGCGACGATGATCGCCACCGACGTGGCCTCGCCGTTCCTCACGCCGTTCAAGCTGACCATGATCGTGTCGCTGTTCCTGGCCATCCCGTTCATTCTCCAGCAGATCTGGGGCTTTATCGCGCCAGGGCTGTACCGCCATGAAAAACGCATTGCCATTCCACTGCTGGTGTCGAGCATTCTGTTGTTCTACGCCGGTATGGCCTTTGCCTATTTCCTGGTGTTCCCGCTGATGTTCAAGTTCTTTGCCGCCGCCACCCCGGCAGGCGTGGCAATGATGACCGACATCGCCAACTACCTCGACTTCGTGATGACGCTGTTCTTCGCCTTTGGCGTTGCCTTCGAAATCCCGGTGGCGGTGGTGCTGCTGGTGTGGATCGGCGTGGTCGACGTGAAGTACCTGAAGAAGATCCGCCCCTACGTGATCATCGGCTGTTTCGTGGTCGGCATGGTCCTCACCCCGCCGGACATCTTCTCCCAGACTTTGCTGGCCGTGCCCATGTGGCTGCTGTTCGAGGTCGGTGTGCTGTGCGGCAGCCTGATCCGCAAGCGTAGTGCCCACGACGAAGAAGCCAACGACCACAACGACCAGCCACCTGCGACCCAACCGTGAACCTGTTGCTTCTTGAAGAGGCCGACTTCGTCTCGGCCGACCGCGTCGTTCTCGCCGACCGACGCTTCATCCACATGCAGGAAATCCATCGCGTGGCGGTGGGTGACAACCTGCGCGTGGGCCGCATCAACGGCCTGATGGGCAAAGCCACGGTGCTGCGCCTGGAAAAGCACGAAGCCGAACTTGAAGTAGCCTTCGACCAGCCACCACCGGCCAAGCTGCCATTAACCCTCATATTGGCGGTGCCGCGGCCCAAAATGCTGCGGCGGCTGTTCCAGACCGTGGCCACCCTCGGCGTATCACGGCTGATCCTGGTAAACAGCTACAAGGTCGAGAAAAGCTTCTGGCAAACGCCTTTCCTGCAGCCCGAGAGCATTCGCGAAAACCTGATCCTCGGCCTGGAACAGGCGCGGGACACGGTGCTGCCCGAGGTGATCATCGAGAAACGTTTCAAGCCTTTCGTCGAAGATCGGCTACCCGCCATCGCCACTGGCACCCTGGGCCTGGTCGGCCACCCCGGCCCCTACCCCGCCTGCCCGCGTGCCGTGGAGCAAGCCGTAACCCTGGCCATTGGCCCCGAGGGCGGCTGGATCCCCTACGAAATCGAGCTGCTGGGCAAGGCTGGGCTGGCACCGGTGCAACTGGGTGATCGTATCCTACGGGTAGAGACCGCCGTCACCGCGCTGCTTTCGCGTATTTTCTGACGTAAACGCCCCTTTTTCACCCATCAAGTTTCCCTCCCCGGGGCCGATGGCCTTGGCAACACAACAACTATTTGTGCTGCCAAGCCGCCGGGGAGTCGTACATGTATCAATGGTTAGCCCAATCGCTGGGCAATGTGAGCGTCAATCGCAAATTGGGGCTGGGCTTCGGCCTGGTGCTGCTGTTGACCTTGGCCATTACCCTGGCCGGCTGGCACGGCATGGACAGCATCATCGACCGTGGCGACAAGCTGGGTAACATCTCGGTCATCCAGCAGTACACCCAGGAACTGCGCATTGCCCGCCAGCATTACGAGCGCCGCAGTGATGATGCGTCGGTGGCCGAGCTGGAAAAAGCCCTGGCCAACCTCGACCGCCAGGTGCAGCTGATGCTCGGGCAGATCGAACACCCCGCCGACCGCCAGCGCCTGGAGCAGCAGCGTGAGGCTGTGCGCATCTACCAGCAGGCATTCAACGAGCTGAAGCAGGCCGGCCAGCGCCGCGAGGCCAGCCGTAGTGTGCTTGGCGACAGCGCCGACAAGGCCGCAGAGCTGATCGGCCGCGTGCAGCGGGGCCTGCTGCAAGGTGGAGATATCAACCAGTACCAGCACGCTGTGGAGGTGAACGCCCTGCTCCAGCAAGCCCGCTTCCAGGTGCGTGGCTACACCTACAGCGGCAATGCCGAGTTCCAGCAAACGGCGCTGAAGGCCATCGACCAGGCCCTGGCCGAGCTGCGCGCATTGCCGGCCAAAGTGTCGGCCGAACATGCCGCCGGCCTCGACGATGCTGCCACTGCCATGGGCGGCTACCGCGATGCGGTCACCCAGTTCGGCAATGCCCAGGCCGCCAGCGAGCAGGCCCTGCAGCACATGGCCGAGCAAGGTACGCTGCTGCTGCAGACCAGCCAGGCGATGACCACATCGCAGACCGAGGTACGTGACGCAGGCGCAGCCCAGGCCAAGACCCTGCTCGCCGTGGCCACGGTGCTGGCCCTAGCCCTCGGCCTGCTGGCCGCCTGGGCCATTACCCGGCAGATCATCATCCCCCTGCGCCAAACCTTGCGCGCCGCCGAGCGCGTGGCCAGTGGCGACCTGACCCAGAACCTGCAAGTGCAACGTCGCGACGAACTGGGCCAGTTGCAGGCCAGCATGCAGCGCATGACCCAAGGCTTGCGGGAACTGATCGGCGGCATTGGCGACGGCGTCACGCAGATCGCCAGCGCTGCCGAGCAACTGTCGGCCGTCACCGAGCAGACCAGCGCCGGGGTCAACAACCAGAAGGTCGAAACCGACCAAGTGGCGACTGCCATGAACCAGATGACGGCCACCGTGCACGAAGTAGCGCGCAATGCCGAACAGGCCTCGGAAGCCGCCTTGATGGCCGACCAGCAGGCCCGTGAAGGCGACCGGGTGGTGGGCGAAGCGGTGGCGCAGATCGAGCGCCTGGCGGGCGAAGTGATCAACTCCAGCGAAGCGATGAACCAGCTCAAGGCCGAAAGCGACAAAATCGGCAGCGTGCTCGACGTGATCAAGTCGGTGGCCCAGCAAACCAACCTGCTGGCCCTCAACGCGGCGATCGAAGCCGCCCGCGCCGGTGAGGCCGGGCGTGGCTTTGCCGTGGTGGCCGACGAAGTGCGCAGCCTGGCCCAACGCACCCAGCAGTCGACTGAAGAGATTGAAGAGCTGATTGCCGGCCTGCAAAGCGGCACCCAACGGGTGGCCAGCGTGATGGACAACAGCCGCCAACTGACCGACAGCAGCGTCGAGCTGACCCGCCGCGCCGGCAGCTCGCTGGAAACCATCACCCGTACCGTGTCGTCGATTCAGGCGATGAACCAGCAGATTGCCACGGCGGCAGAGGAACAGACAGCCGTGGCCGAGGAGATCAACCGCAGCGTGATGAATGTGCGGGATATTTCTGACCAGACCTCGGCGGCCAGCGAAGAGACGGCCAGCTCCAGCGTTGAGCTGGCGCGGCTGGGGACCCACCTGCAGGGGCTGGTGGGGCGGTTCAAGCTCTGAGCTGAGAGGTGGTTCGCCTGTACAGGCGAACCATCCTACATGCAGCAGTGAAATTTCCTACCTGATTATCAGGTCAAGTCCTACAACTCCGCTGCCGATTGGCAGGAATGTGATGCCGGCAATACGCCTGCATGCATTTTCCCAATCGCTCGGAGATTCCCCATGCTCGGCTACCTCAACCGCAAGCTCGGCAACATCAGTGTCGCTGCCAAGCTGGCCCTCGGCTTCGCCGTGGTCCTGTTACTCACCCTGGCCACCACACTCAGTGGCTGGCGCGCCCTGGATGGCGCGATCGTGCGCTCGCAGCAGCTCGGCGAAATAAACCTGATCAACGACCTGGGCAAAGACCTGCGCGCAGAACGCATCACCTACCGCGTGCTCAGCGACGACACCAGCAAAACGCGCATGACCGGCATCTTCGACCAGCTCGAAAACCTCCTGACCACGTTGCAGCATCGCAGCAGCATCGATGAATCACGGCAGTTGCTGGCTAAAGACCTGGCATTGTTGCAGCGCATGCGCAGCGACTTCAGCGAACTGCAGCAATACGTCGCCAAGCGTACTGGCTTGCGTAAGGCCATGCAGATACAGGAGCAGAAACTCAACGAGGCGATCGACGAACTGCAAACCCAGGCTTTACTGAAGATGCCTGCAGACAGCCAGCAAAACGGTGTACTGGGGCTGATGGACACCCTCACCCGGCATGTCGACGGGGCCAACCAGCAAAGCCTGGTGCCGGCCTATACCTTCGATCCGGTCGAGGATTTCGCCAAAGTCGGCGACAACGCCCTGGATGCCGCCAACAGTAGCCTCGGGCAACTGCTTGCAGGCCTCGCGCCGCTGGGCTTGCCACGCGCAGTCAGCGAGCAGCCTGGTGTCGAGCTGGCCAAGTACCGCGCCAGCCTTGAGCAGTACCGCCACGCCGCCGTACGTGTCGAGCAGTTGCAGAACAACCTGGACATCATGGGCACCGAGCTGCGCGCGACGAGCCTCGAACTGGGCAAACGCAAGGTCGAACAACGCGACAGTGAGGCCCTGGCCGCCCGCTCGCTGCTGACCAGCGTTGCGCTGATGGCACTGGTGGTAGGGGTATTGGCCGCCTGGCTGATCACCGTGCAGATCACCCAACCGTTGCGCCAGACACTCGCCGTGGCCGCGCGTATCGCCAAGGGTGACCTGAGCCAGGTTGACGCAGTGCACCGCCGCGACGAAATGGGCCAGCTGCAAACCAGCATGCGCCAGATGACCTTGAGCCTGCGCGAACTGATCGGTGGCATCGACCAGGGTGTCGGCCAACTGTCACAGGCCGCCACTCAGTTGGCGGCCAGTAGCGAGGACACCAAGCTGCGCATCAACCAACAGCGCGAAGAGACCGACCAAGTGGCCACCGCCATGAACCAGATGAGCGCCACCGTGCAGGAAGTGGCACAGAACGCCGAGCAGGCCTCGCTGGCCGCGAGCAACGCCGACCAGCAGGCACAACTGGGCGACCGAGTGGTGGCAGAGGCCATCGGCCGTATCGAACAACTGGCCGGGCAGATGGACCATTGCCTGGCGGCCATGCAACACCTGGCGGGCGAGAGCCAGCGCATTGGCAGCATCCTCGACGTGATCAAGTCGGTATCCGAACAGACCAACCTGCTGGCCCTGAACGCGGCGATCGAAGCTGCACGGGCGGGAGAAGCCGGGCGTGGCTTTGCCGTGGTGGCCGATGAAGTGCGGGGCCTGGCCCAGCGCACCTCGACGGCGACCGAGGAGATTGGCCAGTTGATCGACAGCCTGCACAACGGTACCGACGAAGTGACCCGCCTGCTGGACAGCAGCAAGAGCCTGACCGAGCAAAGCGTGGAGCTGAGCCGCAAGGCCGGGCAGGCGTTGGGCCAGATAACCGATACGGTGTCGAGCATTCAGGGCATGAACCAGCAAATCGCCACGGCCAGTGAAGAACAGAGCCTGGTGGCCGAGCAGATCAACCGCAGTGTGATCAACGTGCGGGATGTGTCGGATCAGACCAGTGCGGCCAGTGAACAGACGGCGGCTTCGAGCGGGGAGCTGGAGCAGCTGGGGCAGCAGTTGCGGGGGATGGTGGGGCGGTTCAACATCTGAAATTGCTGGGGGGCGCAAAGCGCCCCCCATGCGGTTACAGCACCTGGCGCAGGAAGGCCTGCGCACGCGGGTCTTTCGGGGCGGCGAAGAACGCGGCCGGGGCCGAATCCTCCAGCAGCTTGCCATGATCGAAGAACAGCACACGGTCGGCCACTTCGCGGGCAAAGCCCATTTCGTGGGTGACGCAGACCATGGTCATGCCTTCCTGGGCCAAGGTCTTCATCACGTCCAGTACCTCGCCGACCATTTCCGGGTCGAGCGCCGAGGTTGGTTCGTCGAACAGCATCACTTTCGGGTCCATCGCCAGCGCTCGGGCAATCGCTACGCGCTGCTGCTGCCCGCCAGAAAGCCGAGACGGGAACTCGTTGGCCTTTTGCGCAATGCCGACCTTTTCCAGCAGCGCCCGGGCCTTGGCTTCGCGGTCAGCCTTGTTGCGCTTGCGCACCACCTTCTGCGCCAGGCACAGGTTTTCCAGCACGGTCATGTGCGGGAACAGGTTGAAGTGCTGGAACACCATGCCGACTTCGCGGCGGTAGGCGTTGATGTCGGTCTTGGGGTCGGCCAGCTGCAGACCGTCGATGGCCACATGGCCCTGGTCGAAATGCTCCAGGCCGTTGAGGCAACGCAGGAAGGTCGACTTGCCCGACCCCGACGGGCCGAGCACTACCACCACTTCGCCCTTGGCGACCTGGGTGGTGACGTTATCCACAGCCCGTACCACCTGGCCACGGGTGTCGAAGACTTTCAGCAGGTCACGGACTTCAATCACTTTGCGCAAGCCTCCGCTCGAGCCGACTGGCAATGTGCGACAGCGGCAGGTTGATCAGCAGGTACAGGCCTGCCACGCAGAACCAGATTTCGAAGGTAGAGAACGAGGTGGTGATAGCCTCACGGCCACTCTTGGTCAGCTCGGTGATGGCGATTACCGACACCAGCGAAGTGTCCTTGACCAGGCTGATGAACTGGCCGGCCAGCGGTGGCAGCACACGTTTGAACGCCTGCGGCAAGATGACGTGGCGCATCGACTGCCCAGCGTTCAGGCCCAGGGAACGAGCTGCTTCATTCTGGCCCTTGGCGATCGACTGCACGCCGGCACGGACAATTTCGGCCACGTAGGCGCCAGTGAACAGCGCCAGCGCCGCCACCCCGGCAAATTCCCGGGACAGGTTGAGCACAGTGCCGATGAAGAAGTAGAAGATGAAGATCTGCACCAGCAGCGGCGTGCCGCGCACCAGTTCGACATAAACGGTCGACAGGTCGCGCAGGGTGGGGTTGTTGGACAACCGGCACAAGCCAGCGAACAGGCCGATCACCAGGCCCAGCGCCCCGGACACCACCGAGATCCACAAGGTGGTCCAAAGGCCCCAGGCCAGCGGGCCCGCTGCCCAATGCCGGGTTACACCAATCGGGTCGCCTTCGGCGACATCGTCGCCACGGCTCAGCTGCAGGCTGTCCTTGGCCACATCGAGCACTTGCTCGGCACCGCTCTCGTCCTTCAGCGTGACGCGAGCGTTATCGCCGGAGATGACGATTTCCTGCACGGTGCCGTAATTGGCAGCGCGCTGTGTTTCCTCGGCCTTGTAGGCAAAGTACTGCGGTACGCGGTTCCAGCGCCACTCGTAGGAAATCATCGAAGTGGCCATGTACAGGCTGAGCGCCAGGCCCACCAGGACCAGGGCGGTCAGCCCGTGCCAGGGCCACTGGGCTTTCTTGTGTTTGATCACGTGGGGTACTTCCGTAAATGCGAACGCGCAGGGTTTGCCTGCGCGTCGGGGTCATAAAGCCGGGCTTTTGGCCTGGGCCTTATTCCATTTCCTTCAGCCAGTCCTTGTTCTTGAACCACTTGTCGTGGATACGATCGTAGGTCCCGTCATGCTTGATCTGGTGCAGGAAGTTGTTGATGAAGTTGATGCTGTCGTAGTCGCCTTTCTTCAGGCCGAAGGCCAGCGGCTCGTAGGTGAAGGGCTCTTCGAGGAACAGCAGCTTGCCGGCGCCGGCTTTTTCCACGGCAACCACGTTGTATGGGGCGTCATAGACGAAGGCATCGGCCTTGCCGTTGACCACGTCCATCACCGCTTCCTGCTCGTTGTCGTAGCCGTGGTACTTGGCTTTGCCGATCAACTTCTTGGAAACCATTTCGCCGGTGGTGCCCAGCTTGGACGTCAGGCGGTACTTCTCGTTGTTCAGGTCCTTGTACGACTTGATCTCGCCAGCCAGCTCCTTGCGGATCAGCAGGGTCTGACCAACCACGATGAAGGGTTCGCTGAAGTTCAGGCGCAGGTTGCGCTCCTGAGTCAGGGTCATGCCGCTGCCGATCATGTCGAACTTGTCGGTCAGCAGGGCCGGGATGATGCCGTCATAGGCGGTGGACACTGCCTCGAACTTGACGCCCATCGACTTGGCCATGGCTTTGAGGATATCGACTTCGAAGCCGATGATCTCGCCACGCTTGTTGGTCATCTGGAACGGCATGTAGGTCGGGTCCATGCCCACCCGCAAGGTGCCGCGCTTGACCGCGTCATCGATGGCGCCCGCCTGGGCCGCTGTCACGGCGACCAGGGCGGTAACACCGACCAACAGTCGCGAAAGGTATTTCTTGATCATCACCAAGTCCCCTAGCAAGAAAAGTAGCGAATCTTATTGTTGGCACGGCCGTGCAGGCCGATGAGTCGTATCGGAGAGGGATGCTAACGCATGGCGGCCCGGGGACCTAGAGCTGGGGGGGACTTTGTTGGCCAAAATCGGTTATGCAGGGACATTGCTGGCGAGGGCTTCCGCTCCTACAGAGGAATGTATATCCCTGTAGGAGCGGCCTTGTGTCGCGAATGGGCCGCAAAGCGGCCCCAAGATCTATCAGGCGCCGGCGAGTACTGGTTGGCCTTCACTCTCCGGATGCAACGGCAACAGCGGCGAGTGCGGGTCGTTTTTGATGGAAGCACGCCACACATCGATCCACGCCGCATTGTGCTCGGCCCACACTTGCTCATGCAGGCGAGTCAGCGCCACCGGGTCGCTGAGCAGAGCCAGACGGGTATTGAGGTCCAGCCCTTTCGGCCCGACCTCCATCGCCTTGGCCACGCGCTCGGCACGCAGTGCTTCGATCGGCGCCGCCTGGCCGTGACGGGCAGTGGCCATGGCGCAGGCCAGGGCGTTCTGCCGCGGGTCGACCACTGCCCGCACGAAGCCATCATGCAGGGCATGCCAGCGGTTTTCGTGGGTGTACTGGTCGGTAGCCAGCAGCTCTTGCGGGGTGGCGTATTCCTCGGGGATGAGGAACAGCTTTTCGTCCTTGGCCGCCAGGCCCAGGCGGGTGCGGCTGGAAATTACCGACACCGGGATCGACAGCACCAGCGAACCGACGATAGGCGCCAGCCACCACAGGAAGCTTGGGTTCAACCACGCCACCAGCGCGGCCCAGGCAATACCCAGCAGGGTTTGTGGGCCGTGGCGACGCACCGCTTCGCTCCACGGCGTGGAGTCGTCGTCACGCTGCGGCGAGTTCCAGGTCGCGGCCCAGCCGAGGAACGCGGCCAGCACGAAGCGGGTGTGGAAGATCATGCGTACCGGTGCCAGCAGCATGGAGAACAGCATCTCCATCAGCATCGACAAGGTAACCTTGATCCGCCCGCCGAACTCGACGGCGCCCTTGGCCCAGATCAGGATGACACTGAGCAGCTTGGGCAGGAACAGCAGCACGATCGTGGTGGAGAATAGCGCCACGGCCTTTTCCGGGTGCCACTGCGGCCACAGCGGGTAAAGCTGGTACGGCTCGATGAAATACTGCGGCTCCATCAGCGTGTTGGTCGCCAGCAGCGCAGTCGACAGCACCAGGAACAGGAACCACAACGGTGCCGACAGGTACGACATGACCCCGGTGAGGAACACCGCACGGTGTACCGGGTGCATGCCCTTGACCAGGAACAGGCGGAAGTTCATCAGGTTGCCGTGGCACCAGCGGCGGTCGCGCTTGAGCTCGTCGAGCAGGTTCGGCGGCAGTTCTTCGTAGCTGCCCGGCAGGTCGTAGGCGATCCACACGCCCCAGCCGGCGCGGCGCATCAGCGCGGCTTCGACGAAGTCGTGGGAAAGGATGGCACCGGCGAACGCGCCCTTACCCGGCAACGGCGCCAGGGCGCAGTGCTCGATGAACGGCTTCATGCGGATGATCGCGTTGTGGCCCCAGTAGTGCGACTCGCCCAGCTGCCAGAAGTGCAGGCCAGCGGTGAACAGCGGGCCGTACACGCGGGTGGCGAACTGCTGCATGCGTGCATACAGGGTGTCCATGCCCGAGGCTTTTGGCCCGGTCTGGATGATGCCGGCGTCCGGGTTGGCCTCCATCAGGCGCACCAGGCTGCTCAGGCACTCGCCGCTCATGACGCTGTCGGCGTCGAGCACGACCATGTACTTGTACTCGCCACCCCAGCGACGGCAGAAGTCGTCGAGGTTGCCGCTCTTGCGCTTCACCCGGCGCCGACGGCGGCGGTAGAAGATGCGGCCAAAGCCTTTGGTTTCGCGGCACACGTCCAGCCAGGCCTGTTGCTCGGCCACGGCAATGTCGGTGTCGTTGGTGTCGCTGAGCACGAAGAAGTCGAAGCGGTCGAGGTTGCCGCTGGCGGCCACCGACTCGAACGTTGCGCGCAGGCCGGCGAACACGCGCGGCACGTCTTCGTTGCAGATCGGCATCACCAACGCGGTACGCGCCTCGGGTGCAATCGGCTCGTTGCCGGCGCTACTGCCCGAAATCTTGTATTTGTCGCGCCCGGTGAGCAGCTCGAGGAAGCCCATCAGTGCGGTCCAGAAGCCCGCCGATACCCAGCAGAACAGGATGCCGAAGAGGATCAGGATGGAGGTTTGCAAGGCATACGGCCACACCTGCACGACGGTGTCCCACAGCGACTGGCTGAGGATTTCGTCGAGGTCGACGAACGACCAGCCCTGGTACGGCAGGATGCCCTTCATGTACCAACCGGCGACGATGGTCTGGCCGATCATCAGGGCCAGCAGGATGTAACGGCGGATCGACCCGACCGTGCGCCAGCGTGCCGGCGGCAGCTCGCGCTTGGGTGGCTGCGGCGCGTTGGGACGGCCGGTCATGCGCCGCCACATGCGGATCAGCACGTTGGTGCGCCACGGCTCGGGCACGACCTTGGTGCGTTTGATCGGCGGGGCGATCTTCAGGCACAGGCGGCCGCTGCCATCGACACCGAGCATTTCGGCATCTTCCAACTCGGCAGCACTGCCCACGGTCAAACGTGGACCGACCGAGGCCTGTACGGCCTCGGCAGGGCCGGCGGCCGGGTCGGCCGCCAGACGTTGGTGCAGCTCACTGAACGACGAGCAACTGGCGAGTTCCGCCCGTTGCTCGTCACTCAGTGGCAGGTGAGCCAGGTACTCGCCAAGCGATACTGGCCTTGCGTTTGAGTTACTCATCGGCAGGCAACTGATAGCTCCAGGTCTCGGTCAGCACCTTCTCGGTGGTGGCCGGGACCCCGTTGGTGGGCGCCGCATCGGCGGCAGGTTGTTCGGCCTTGGCAGGTTGCTCGGCCTTCACGGCTTTCTCGGCCTTGGCATGTTTGGCTGCGGCCTTGTCCTGCTTGGCGTCCTGGGCAGGCTTGGCGGGCTCGACCGGCACATCACGCACCAGCGCGGCACGCATTTCGGTCGACTTGTTGGCTTCCTTGACCTTCAGACGCAGGGTCAGGCGCCAGCCCTTGGTCTCAGGGTTATAGCGCAGATTGTTTTCGACCACCTCGGCGTTGTCGTCAACGCTGATCTGGCTGCGCACGGCGGTATCTTCCGGCAAGGCGGCCAAGGCGGGGCCTGTGAAATCGACTAGGAAGGCCACGCTGCCGTCTGGCTGGCGGATCAGGTTGGACTGCTTGACGTCACCGGTGGAGCGCAGGGTCTGCTTGACCGAGCCCAGATCAGGCGCCTGGAATTTCGCCTCGTCGATGGTCCAGTGCAGGCGGTAGGCGTACTCGATCGGCTTGCCTGGCTCTGGCAGCTTCTCCGGGCTCCAGAAAGCTACGATGTTGTCGTTGGTTTCGTCGGCAGTCGGGATTTCGACCAGGTCGACGGTGCCCTTGCCCCAGTCACCCTTTGGCTCGATCCAGGCGCTTGGGCGCTTCTGGTAGTTGTCGTCGAGGTCTTCGAAGTCGCTGAAGGCACGCTGACGCTGCATCAAGCCGAAACCACGCGGGTTCTCGACGCTGAAGTTGCTCACGGCGAGGTGTTTCGGGTTGTTCAGCGGGCGCCACAGCCACTCGCCATTGCCGGCGTGAATCGACAGGCCTTCGGAGTCGTGCAGGGCCGGGCGGTAGTTGAGCACTTTGGACGGCTGGTTGGGGCCGAACAGGTACATGCTGGTCAGCGGGGCAATGCCCAGGCGGCTGACCTGGTCACGCAGGAACACGCGGGACTGCACGTCGACCACGGTATCGTTGCCTGGGCGCAGGGTCAGCTTGTAGGCACCGGTGGAGCGCGGCGAGTCCAGCAAGGCGTAGATCACCAGGTGCTTGTCGGCCGGCTTGGGTTTCTCGACCCAGAACTCGGTGAAGCGCGGGAACTCTTCGCCCGATGGCAGTGCAGTGTCGATGGCCAGGCCACGGGCCGACAGGCCGTACACATGGCCCTTGCCGACCACGCGGAAATAGCTGGCGCCAAGCAGGGTCATGATCTCGTCCTGCTTGTCGGCCTTGTTGATCGGGTACAGCACGCGGAAGCCGGCGTAACCAAGGTTCTTGGTGGTTTCCGGGTCGTGCGGCACGTCACCGAACTCGAAGCGGCTCGGGTCGTACTTGATTTCCTCGACCTTGGAGGCGGTGACTTCGTTGATTTTTACCGGGGTGTCGAAGTGCATGCCCTGGTGATAGAACGACAGTTTGAACGGGGTCTTGTCCTTGGCCCACTCGGCCTTTTCCTGCAGGAAATGGATTTTCTGGTAGTCCGCGAACTTCATGTCGCGGAACACCGCAGGCAGGTTGCTTTTCGGTGCGTCGTACTTCTGGCCGGCCAGATCCTTTGCCTTGGCTGCAACATCGTCAAGATTGAATGCCCACAGCTGGCCCGCGCTCATCAGGCCGACCAGTGCCACACTGGCCATCAGGGCCTTGCGTAGACGCACGCCGGGGATTCTTGATGCTTTTTGGGGACTAACAATCACGAGCAACCCTCGCCGAAAACAGATCATGAAACCAACGGCCAGCGACAAATGCCGGGTTGGCGAGCACTGTTCGGACCCCGTGAGGGCGTAATGATTCCCCAAACGGATCCAGACAATGCTCGAGTCAGAGTGAAACGAACCTGCGAACGCAGGTCCATGCAGCGCGCGATTATCCAGCAGGTCGCGTGACAACGCATCAGGCTGGAACAACTATTTATCGTACAAAACCCCTTGTTTTCCTATAAACAAAGGGTTTTTTGACCTCACATTTGTAACATAAATGTTACGGGGCCATCATTGACCAGGTGCACCTGCATATCCGCACCGAAGCGGCCGCTGGCCACGTCGGCGTGCTGAGCGTTTGCCTGCTGCAAAAGATAGTCGAACAATTCGGCGCCGAGGGCCGGTGGCGCTGCCGTCGAGAAGCTTGGGCGCATGCCATTGCGGGTGTCGGCCGCCAAGGTGAACTGCGACACCAGCAACAAGCCACCCCCGACATCCTTGAGCGACAGGTTCATCTTGCCTTGCTCGTCGCTGAACACACGGTAGTTCAGCAGCTTGTGCAACAGCTTATCGGCCTGTTCACGGGAATCTTCAGGCTCGACCGCCACCAGTACCAGCAGACCCTGGTCGATGGCGCCGACCACCTCCCCCGCTACTTCGACGCGTGCACCGCGCACGCGCTGCAGCAGGCCCCTCATGCTTCTTCCAGGGGCAGGTCGAGCAGGCGCCGGGCCATCTGGTCGGCGGCACGTACCAGGGCATCGGTGATGCCAGGCTCCGAAGCCGCGTGACCGGCGTCACGAATCACTTTCAACTCGCTGTTCGGCCAGGCCTGGTGCAGGGCCCAGGCGTTGTCCAGCGGGCAGATCACGTCGTAGCGGCCGTGCACGATCACCGCCGGCAGATGGGCGATTTTCGGCAAGTCGCGGATCAGCTGATCCGGCTCGAGGAAGGCATTGTTCATGAAGTAGTGGCATTCGATACGGGCGATCGACAGCGCACGCTGCGGTTCGGAGAACCGGTCGACGACCAGCGGGTTCGGACGCAGGGTGGCGGTACGGCCTTCCCAGGTGGACCAGGCCTTGGCCGCATGCATCTGGGCAATCTGGTCGTTGCCGGTCAGGCGCTTGTGGAAAGCCTTGACCAGATCGCCACGCTCTTCCGGCGGAATCGGTGCGATGTAGTCCTGCCAGTAGTCCGGGAACATACGGCTGGCGCCTTCCTGGTAGAACCATTCGATCTCCTGTGGCCGGCACAGGAAGATGCCGCGCAGGATCAGGCCATGCACACGCTCGGGGTGGGCCTGGGCGTACGCCAGGGCCAGGGTCGAGCCCCACGAGCCGCCGAAGAGCACCCACTTGTCGATACCCAGGTGCTCACGAATGCGCTCCAGGTCCTCGACCAGGTGCCAGGTGGTGTTGTGCTCCAGGCTCGCATGGGGCGTGGAGCGGCCACAGCCGCGCTGGTCGAAGGTGATGATGCGGTACAGCGTTGGGTCGAAGTAGCAACGGCTCTGGGCGTCGCAACCGGCGCCCGGCCCACCGTGGATGAACACCACCGGCAGACCTTCTGGCGAGCCGCTCTCGTCGACATACAGCACATGCGGCGCTTCCACGGCCAGATCGTGCCGGGCGTAGGGTTTGATCTGCGGGTAGAGGGTCTGCATTGCGCACTCCGTGTGAGGATTATTCGGCCGTGGGCCATCATAAACCTGAATTGCGCTTTGAGCACCGCCTCTTCCACTCAACGCGGGTAACGCGCTTCCCCCCAAGCCAGCAGCGCTTGCAAAAGCTGCTTCAATACCACTTGCGTCGGTTGCGCCAAGTCTTCCCGGTAGGCAAACGGCTCGGTTTCCTCCATGTACGTGCTTTGCGCCAGCTCCAACTGCACCGCATGGATATGGTTGGCCGGGTCGCCATAATGCCGGGTGATGTGCCCGCCCTTGAACCGGCCATTAAGCACATGGCTGTAACCTTGCGCCTCGGCGCACACGGCCTGCAGCCGCTCAGCCAGTGCCGGGTCGCAACTGGCACCGTTGAAAGTGCCCAGGTTGAAGTCCGGCAACTTGCCGTCGAACAGGTGCGGGATATGCGAACGGATCGAATGGGCATCCCACAGCAGCGCATAGCCAAACTGCTCGCGCAGCCGGTCCAGCTCGTGACGAAGGGTGTCGTGATAAGGGCGCCAGATTTGCTCCAGGTAACGTTTACGTTCTTCGCCGGACGGCACCAGCCCATCCTTGAACAGCGGCTCGCCTTCGAACAACGTGGCCGGGTACAGGCCCGTGGTGGCGCCGGCGTACAGCGGTTTGTCGTCATCCGGGCGATTCAGGTCGATGACGAAACGCGAATACTCCGCGGCCACCACGCTGGCACCCAGGTCACGGGCAAAGTCATACAGCCGCGGGATGTGCCAGTCGGTGTCCGGCAAGCTGCGCGCCTGGTCGACCAGGCCGTCGCGCACGGCGTCGCTCAGGCGCAGGCCGGCGTGCGGCATGCTGATCAGCAGCGGCAGGCGGCCTTGGTGAAAACTCAGTGCCTTGTCCATCATGTCTCGCTCAGTTGGAGATTTCGTGGCCCTTGCGCACCACGCGCTTGGGCAGGTCGCCACCCAGCCAGTAGGCCAGGTCGGCGGGACGTTCGATTTGCCAGGCGACGAAGTCGGCCACCTTGCCCACCTCCAGCGAGCCGTGGCTGTCGCCCAGGCCCAAAGCAGTGGCGGCATGCACGGTGACGCCGGCCAAGGCTTCTACCGGGGTCATGCGGAAACAGGTACAGCCCATGTTCAGCATCAAGCGCAGTGACAGCCCTGGCGAAGTGCCGGGGTTGAGGTCGCTGGCCAGGGCAATCTTCACTCCGTGGCGGCGCAAGGCGTCCATGGGCGGCAACTGGGTTTCGCGCAGGAAGTAGAAGGCGCCCGGCAGCAGCACGGCGACCGTGCCGGCTTTTGCCATGGCAATGGCGTCTTCCTCGGTCATGAACTCCAGGTGGTCGGCCGACAGTGCCTGGTAGCGTGCTGCCAGGCTGGAGCCATGCAACGACGACAGCTGTTCGGCGTGCAGTTTGACCGGCAGGCCCAGCTCGCGCGCCTTGATGAACAACCGCTCGACCTGGGCTGGGGAGAACGCCAGGTGTTCGCAGAAGGCATCCACCGCATCCACCAGGCCTTCGGCGGCCAGGGCTGGCAGCATCTCGTCACAGATGTGCGCGATGTAATCGTCGGCCCGGCCCGCGTACTCCGGCGGCAAGGCATGCGCCGCCAGGCAGGTGGCACGCACCGCCAACGGCAGCTCGTCGGCCAAGCGCCGGGCCACACGCAGCATCTTGCGCTCGTTGGCCAGGTCCAGGCCGTAGCCGGACTTGATCTCGATCGTGGTCACGCCATCGCGCATCAGCGCCTGGACCCGCTGGCGAGCACTGGCGAACAGCTCGTCTTCGCTGGCCGCGCGGGTGGCCCGCACGGTGCTGGCGATACCACCGCCTTGCGCTGCGATTTCGGCATAGCTCACGCCTTGCAGGCGCTGCTCGAACTCACCGCTGCGGTTGCCACCGAACACCGCGTGGGTGTGGCAGTCGATCAGCCCCGGGGTGACCCATGCGCCGCCCAGGTCCACCGTGCGGTCAGCCTCGACCGGTGCCAGCTCGGCGCGTGGGCCGATCCATTCGATCAGCCCGGCGCTGGTGACGATGGCCGCGTCTTCGATGGCCGAGTATCGGCCTTCGGCCATGGTTGCCACATGGCAATGCTGCCAGAGGGTTCTCATGCACAATCTCCTTTACTAGCGGTGCAGCTCGGCCGGTTCCACTGCCGGCTGGCCCTGCCCTGCGCGCGGCTTGCACCACAGCAGGTAGGACGCCACCAGGAACACCACCCAGATCACGCCGACGATCAATGCCGCCTGGGTGTCCGGGAAGTAGCCAAGCACGCCAAAGATGAACACCATGAACGCAATGGCCATGGCCGGGCCATAGGGCCAGAACGGTACCGGGAACTTGAGCTGGGCCACTTCCTCACGGCTCATGCTGCGGCGCATGGCCACCTGGGTAAGCAGGATCATCAGCCACACCCACACCGTGGCGAAGGTGGCGATCGAGGCAATCAGCAGGAACACGTTTTCCGGGATCAGGTAGTTGAGCAGCACGCCGATCAGCAATGCAGCGCCCATCACCACCACGGTCATCCACGGCACGCCATGTTTCGACAGCTTGCCGAAGCTGCGTGGCGCATGGCCTTGATGGGCCAGGCCGTACATCATGCGGCCGGCGCCGAAGATGTCGCTGTTGATGGCCGAGATGGCGGCGGAAATCACCACGACATTCAGCACGGCGGCGGCCGAGCCTATCCCCAGGTTGCTGAAGATCTGCACGAACGGGCTGCCCTGGCTGCCGATTTGCGGCCAGGGGTACAGGCACATCAGCACGAACAGGGTGAGCACGTAGAACAGCAGGATGCGCAGGGGCACCGCGTTGATCGCTTTGGGGATGACGCGTTGCGGGTCCTTGGCCTCACCGGCGGTGACGCCGATGATCTCGATACCGCCGAAAGCGAACATCACCACGGCAAACGACGCAATCAGCCCGCCGATGCCGTTAGGCATGAAGCCGCCGTGGTCGAACAGGTTGCTCATGCCCACGGCATGCCCGGTGCCCACCTGGCTGAAACCGAAGGCCATGATGCCGAGCCCGGCCAGGATCATCGCGACGATGGCGCCGACCTTGAGCAGCGACAGCCAGAACTCCATCTCGCCAAATACCTTGACGTTGCACAGGTTGAGGCCGCCGATGATGAAGACGATACCCAGCACCCAGATCCAGCGGGCGACCTCCGGGAACCAGAAGCCCATGTAGATCCCGAAGGCGGTGACGTCGGCGATGGCGACGATGACCATCTCGAAGGCGTAGGTCCAGCCGAGGATGAAGCCGGCCATGGGGCCGAGGTAGGTGCTGGCGTAGTGACCGAAGGAACCGGCCACCGGGTTGTGCACGGCCATTTCGCCGAGGGCGCGCATGACCATGAACACGGCGGCGCCGCCGATCAGGTAGGCCAGCAGCACGGCCGGGCCGGCCATCTGGATGGCCGAGGCGGAACCGTAGAACAGCCCGGTGCCGATGGCGGAACCGAGGGCCATGAAACGGATGTGGCGGGCACTTAGCCCGCGTTTGAGACCTTGAGCTTGTTGCATGTCACGTCCTTAAATTGTTTTTGTGGTCGTGAGATCAGAAGGGGCTGCTGCGTAGCCCATTCGCGGGCACGCCCGCTCCCACAGGAATACCGCAGCTTTGTGCCGTACCTATGAGAGCGGGCGCGCCCGCAAAGGGCCGCAATGCGGCCCCAGGGGCATTACAGGCTTGGCAGCACACCCGCCGGCAACAAACCGGTCAGGCTGCCCTTGGCCAACAGTTCCACAGCCTTTTCGATGTCTGGCGCGAAGAAACGGTCACGGTCGTAGTGCGCCACTTCGCTGCGCAGCGCCTGGCGTGCCTTCTCCAGCTTGGCCGAAGTCTTCAGGCCCTTGCGCAGGTCCAGACCCTGGCAGGCGCCCAGCCATTCGATGGCCAGTACGCCACGGGTGTTTTCGGCCATTTCCCACAGGCGCTTGCCGGCAGCCGGGGCCATCGACACATGGTCTTCCTGGTTGGCCGAGGTTGGCAGGCTGTCGACGCTGTGCGGGTGCGACAGGGCCTTGTTCTCGCTGGCCAGGGCGGCAGCGGTCACCTGGGCGATCATGAAGCCGGAGTTCACCCCACCGTTTTCCACCAGGAACGGCGGCAGCTGGGACATGTGCTTGTCCATCATCAGCGAGATGCGGCGCTCGCTGAGCGAGCCGATTTCGGCAATGGCCAGGGCCAGGTTGTCGGCAGCCATGGCCACGGGCTCTGCGTGGAAGTTACCACCGGAAATCACGTCACCCTCGGCAGCGAACACCAGCGGGTTGTCCGACACAGCGTTGGCTTCGACGCCCAGTACCTCGGCGGCCTGGCGCAGCTGGGTCAGGCACGCGCCCATGACCTGCGGCTGGCAACGCAGCGAGTACGGGTCCTGAACCTTGTCACAGTTCTTGTGCGACAGCGACACTTCGCTGGAATCGCCCAGCAGGTCGCGGAAGCAGGCGGCGGTGTCGATCTGGCCGCGCTGGCCACGCGCTTCGTGGATACGCGCATCGAACGGCGAACGCGAGCCCAATACGGCTTCGACGCTTAGGCCGCCGCAGGCGATGGCGGCGGCATACAGGTCTTCGGCCTGGAACAGGCCACGCAGGGCATAGGCGGTGGACGCCTGGGTGCCGTTGAGCAGGGCCAGGCCTTCTTTGGCAGCCAGGGTCAGCGGTTCGAGGCCGGCAACCGCCAGGGCTTCGGTAGCCGACAGCCATTGGCCCTTGTAGCGGGCTTTGCCTTCACCCAGCAGCACCAGCGACATGTGCGCCAGCGGTGCCAAGTCGCCGGAAGCACCCACGGAGCCTTTCAGCGGGATGTGCGGATAGACTTCGGCGTTTACCAGGGCAATCAGGGCGTCGATGACTTTGCGACGAATGCCTGAAAAACCACGGCTGAGGCTGTTGATTTTCAGCACCATGATCAACCGCACCAGGTCGTCATCCAGCGGCGCGCCGATACCGGCGGCGTGGGACAGCACCAGCGAGCGCTGCAGGTTTTCCAGGTCGTGGCTGGCAATGCGGGTCGAGGCCAACAGGCCGAAACCGGTGTTGATGCCGTAGGCGGTGCGGTCTTCGGCAATGATTTGCTCGACGCAGGCAACGCTGGCGTCGATGGCCGGCGCGGCGCTGGCATCCAGTTGCAGGCGCACGGGCGCGGCGTGGATCGCGCGCAGCTGGGCCAAGGTCAGGGTGCCAGGCTTGAGGGTGAGTTCGGTCACTTTGCTACTCCAATCGCGTGGAGCCGCAGGCCCGTCGTTGGGTGCCTGCGCGCTCCTTCTTGTTGTTCAGTATCACCCCTTGCGGGGTGCGATCCAAAGCGTGGCGATCAGCCAGTGATCATCGGCAGGTCCAGGCCCTGCTCTTTGGCGCAGTCGATGGCGATGTCATAACCGGCATCGGCGTGGCGCATGACGCCAGTCCCTGGATCGTTGGTCAGTACGCGGGCGATACGCTCGGCAGCTTCATCGGTACCGTCACAGACGATGACCATGCCCGAGTGCTGCGAGAAGCCCATGCCCACACCACCGCCGTGGTGCAGCGACACCCAGGTGGCGCCGCCTGCGGTGTTCAGCAGGGCGTTGAGCAGTGGCCAATCGGAAACGGCGTCCGAACCATCACGCATGGCTTCGGTTTCGCGGTTGGGGCTGGATACCGAACCCGAGTCCAGGTGGTCACGGCCGATCACCACCGGTGCCGACAGCTCGCCGCTGCGGACCATTTCGTTGAAGGCCAGGCCCAGCTTGGCGCGAAGGCCCAGGCCAACCCAGCAGATACGCGCCGGCAGGCCCTGGAAGCTGATGCGCTCGCGGGCCATGTCCAGCCAGCGGTGCAGGTGGGCGTCGTCGGGGATCAGTTCCTTGACCTTGGCGTCGGTCTTGTAGATGTCCTCTGCCTCGCCAGACAGCGCCGCCCAGCGGAACGGGCCGATACCACGGCAGAACAGCGGGCGGATGTAGGCAGGGACGAAGCCTGGGAAGTCGAAGGCATTGGCCACGCCTTCTTCCTTGGCCATCTGACGGATGTTGTTGCCGTAGTCGAAGGTCGGGATGCCCTGTTTCTGGAAGTCCAGCATGGCCTGTACGTGCACGGCCATCGACTGCTTGGCGGCCTTGACCACTGCAGCCGGTTCGGTCTGCGCACGGTCGCGGTACTGTTCCCAGGTCCAGCCGGCAGGCAGGTAGCCGTTCAGCGGGTCGTGGGCGCTGGTCTGGTCGGTGACCATGTCCGGGCGCACGCCACGCTTGACCAGCTCTGGCAGGATTTCGGCGGCGTTGCCGTGCAGGGCGATGGAAATGGCCTTGCCTTCGGCGGTGTACTTGGCGATGCGCGCCAGGGCGTCGTCAAGGTCAGTGGCCTGCTCGTCTACGTAGCGGGTTTCCAGACGGAAGTCGATGCGGCTCTGCTGGCACTCGATGTTCAGCGAGCAGGCACCGGCCAGGGTAGCGGCCAGTGGCTGCGCGCCACCCATGCCGCCGAGGCCTGCGGTGAGCACCCACTTGCCTTTCAGGCTGCCACCGTAGTGCTGGCGACCAGCTTCGACGAAGGTTTCATAGGTGCCCTGAACGATGCCTTGGCTGCCGATGTAGATCCAGCTGCCAGCGGTCATCTGGCCGTACATGGCCAGGCCCTTGGCGTCCAGTTCGTTGAAATGTTCCCAGTTGGCCCAGTGTGGCACCAGGTTGGAGTTGGCGATCAACACGCGCGGGGCGTTGCTGTGGGTCTTGAACACGCCGACCGGCTTGCCCGACTGCACCAGCAGGGTTTCGTCGTCTTCCAGGCGGGTCAGGGTTTCGACGATCTTGTCGTAGCATTCCCAGTTACGGGCGGCGCGGCCGATACCGCCGTACACCACCAGTTCTTTCGGGTTTTCCGCGACCTGCGGGTCGAGGTTGTTCATCAGCATGCGCAGTGGCGCTTCGGTCAGCCAGCTTTTGGCGGTCAGCTTGTTGCCACGTGGGGCACGGATTTCAACGTCACGGTATTTGTTGTTGTCGGTCACGGGAAAGGTCCTCTGCGGTCGTCCGCGGGCGGGTATGTCGTGGTGAATATACAAACACACCTTTACTTGTATGTACAAGCATGGACAACCAAAATAATTGGACCTGTGCGTTCCTGGCTTGGGTTTTGTGGTGGTGCATAGATCGAGCGCCGCGCGGGCGGCGCTCGATCTCACAGGCAATGAAAATGCATTGCCAAGCCCATCAGCGCAAAATGAGCTCGATCAAGCAAAACCGCCCCTGAACCTCCAGCCCAAGCAACTCGTCGTTGCCCTCCAGCCGCAGGCAGTCATACAACCCCAACCGCTGCGTCTCACGCCCGGCAACGCCAACCTCGACCTGGCTACCGGCCGCAAACAACAGCACCGTCGACGCCGAGCTGTACAACCGGCTGGTGCCATCGAACCACTGCAACCGCGCCCGATACCGCTGCGGCGCATAGATCAGGTTGAAATCGCGGATCGCCCCCCCCAGCAGCTTGCAACTGACCTGGCTTTCACCGCTGAAGGCAAAGGCATCGAACGGCAGCAACGGCCGGCTGGCCTGGCCGTCGACCATCAAGCGCATGCCGTCGCCCTGCAGCACGGTGATGATTCGCTGATAACCGGCGAAGGTGGAAAAACCACCCGACTCTTCGATATCGGCAATCGACAGGCGCCAGCCAAAGCCATCCAGGCCCTCGCCACTGTCGCGGGTAATTTCTTCGGTGAAACCGCCACCGTTCTTCCACGGCATGCGCGGGTAATCCTGCGCACGCAACAACTGCAGCTGGCTCATTTACTGAAACGTCCTTCCAGGCGATGACGGGAACCGGGGTGAATCAGCCGTGCAGCGGTCACCGGCTGGCGGCCGGACCAGGTACGGCGGCGAATCAGCAGGCACGGCTCGCCCCGCTCGATCTGCAGCAGGCGGCACTCTTCCGGCTCGGCCAGAATGGCCTCGACCACGTGCTCACCTTCGGTCAGCGGCGCCACCTGGGACAGGTAGGCGTAAGGCGTCTGCCGGGTGAAGTCCTGCTTGAGGTAGTCGGGGGCAATGGCCGCGTTGACGTAGCGGTCCTCGATCTGCACCGGCACGCCGTTCTCGAAATGCACGATCAGCGAGTGGAACACGCGCTGGCCTTCGCGCATGTCCAGGGCCAAGGCCCGCTCGGAGCCGGCGGCTTCCTCATTGAGGGTGATCACCTGGCAGCTATGCTGGTGGCCGCGCGCGGCAATTTCGTCGGCAATGTTGTTGACTTCGAACAGCGCCGAACGGCCCTTGGGCTCGGCCACGAAGGTGCCGACCCCTTGCATGCGCACCAGCAGCCCTTCGGCGGTGAGTTCACGCAGGGCACGGTTGATGGTCATGCGGCTGAAGCCCAGCTCGCTGACCAGTTCACTCTCCGAGGGGACCCGGTGATGGGGTGGCCAGCTGCCGTTGTCGATCTGCTGGATGATCATCTGTTTGACCCGGGCGTACAACGGCGCCGGGCCCTCGCCCATCTGGGCAACCAGCGCGGAGACAGGAGGTGTCGGCACGGCGTTGGATCCTTGTGCATATGGAGTGAGCGGTAGCTTGCCGCAGTTTACCCGGCAGGCAAACGGCTGTATATGTATATACAAGTTAACAATAACAGGATTTGCACAGATGTCCGCCTACTTCGCCGAACGCGCCCTGCTCCCCACGGGCTGGGCCAGCCATGTCCGTATCGAGGTCGCCAGCGATGGCCATGTGGCCCGCATCGAGCCCGGCGCTTCGGCCGAAGGCGCCGAGCGCCTGGCCGGCCCGCTGCTGCCCGGCATGCCCAATCTTCACTCGCATGCCTTCCAGCGCGCCATGGCGGGCCTGGCGGAAGTGGCCGGCAACCCCAACGACAGCTTCTGGACCTGGCGCGACCTGATGTACCGCCTGGTCGGGCAGATCACGCCGGACCAGTTGCAGATCATCGCCCGCCAGCTGTACATCGAAATGCTCAAGGCCGGCTACACCTCGGTGGCGGAATTCCACTACGTGCACCATGACCAGGCCGGCAAGCCCTACGCGGACCCGGCCGAACTGTCCTGCCGCATCAGCGCGGCCGCAGCCGACAGCGGCATAGGCCTGACCTTGCTGCCGGTACTGTACAGCCACGCAGGCTTCGGCGGCCAAGCACCGAACGACGGGCAGCGGCGCTTCATCAACTCCACCGAACAGTACCTGAAGCTGCAGGCACAACTGGCCCCGCTGCTGGCCGCGCAACCGGCGCAGCAACTGGGCTTGTGCTTCCATTCACTGCGGGCGGTAACGCCTGGGCAAATCGCCGATGTGCTGGCAGCCAGCGCCCCACAATGCCCGGTGCATATCCACATCGCCGAGCAGCAGAAGGAGGTGGACGATTGCCTGGCCTGGAGTGGCCTGCGTCCATTGCAGTGGCTGTACGAACATGTGGACGTGAACCCGCGCTGGTGCCTGGTGCACGCCACCCACGCCGAGCCGGACGAGGTCACCGCCATGGCCCGCAGTGGCGCGGTGGCTGGGCTGTGCCTGACTACCGAAGCCAACCTGGGCGACGGGATATTCCCGGCGGTGGACTTCCTGGCCCAGGGCGGGCGCATGGGCATTGGTTCGGACAGCCATGTGTCGCTGAGCGTGGTGGAAGAACTGCGCTGGCTGGAGTATGGCCAGCGGCTACGGGACCAGCGACGCAATCGCCTGTATCGTGGCGACCAGCCGATGGTCGGGCGCACGCTGTACGACGCTGCACTGGCAGGCGGCGCGCAGGCGCTGGGGCAGGCGGTCGGGGAGCTGGCCGTGGGCAAGCGCGCCGACTGGCTGGTGCTCGATGGGCAGGACCCTTACATCGCCATGGCGGATGGCGACGCCATTCTCAACCGCTGGCTGTTCGCCGGTGGGGATCGCCAGGTACGCGACGTGATGGTGAACGGACAGTGGGTGGTGCGCCAGGGTCGGCATGCGCAGGAAGCGGAAAGCGCGCAGGCATTTGCCGGCGTGCTGCGCCAGCTCTTGGGTTGAGCGTATTGGGGCTGCAAAGCAGCCCCAAACATCAGTGCATTTTCACGATTTGCTGATCGGACGCTCGCCAGATCAACCGACTGGTGTCATACCCCTGCTGCCGCGCCTTGGACAGCAGGTTCTCGCGCTCCCAGGCCGGCAACGTCGGCGTGCGCGACAGAATCCACAGGTGCTTGCGGTCCGGGCTGCCGACCACCGCCGTGCGGTAGCGATCATCCACGTACAGAATCCAGTACTCGCCCCGCGCCACGCCAGGCACCAGCTTGGTGAACCAGTTATCGAACTCTACCCACAGCTTGTCGGTATGCCCCGGCTCCTGGATGCTGGCATGCCCTTCGGCGCGCAGCCATTCATCACCCATGGTACGGCAGCGGTTGAGCACGCCAAAGGTGCCGTCCGGCTTGAGGTTGTAGTGTGCCTCGGACTGCTCGCAGCCGGTCTGGTAGCGCATGGGCAGGCGCGCCAGTTCGAACCATTTGCCCTGGTAGCGCTTGAGGTCGACATTGCCAGCGGTTTTCGGCGCCAGCGGGTCGTGCACGGAGCCTGCGCAACCACCCAGCAGCAACGCCAGGCATACCCCCATCAGCAGGTACAGGCGCCTCATTTGAGGCCCTGCCCGGAGTACATCAGTACCTTGTCAGCCGCGTACTGCACGCTGATGAAGCTCTTCTCGTCCCCCCAAGTGCAGCTGCTCATGCCCAGCGCGCCCGAACACTCGGTCGGCGTGCCGAGCAACTGCTCGACCTCGGCCTTGTTCATACCGGCCTTGATCTTGGAATAGTTTTCCTGATTGATCTTGCTGCAGGCAGTCAGAACGACGCACAGCGACAACAGGGCGAGGGAACGCAACGACATGAAGGACACTCCTGGAAGATGATACAGGCGAGTGGCCTGCAGTGATCTTCGACGGGAAAATCCCTCCCTGGTTCCCTGCCCCACCCCCTTTGCCCCTACACCATTGGTCGGATGGCCATTACTGTGCGATTAATCACAAAGAAATAGTCGTTCGCCCAATAAAAAGGCCGCCCTGAGGGCGGCCTTGCATCGCGATGGCCTGCGCAGCAGGCCCTTCGGGCATCAGAACCTGGAACCAGGCTCCAGCAAAAAGTCCATCTCTTCGCTGGTACTCGGTCGCTCCAGCACCAGGTTGCGGTGCGGGAAACGCCCGAACCGGGCAATGACTCGCTGGTGCTGCTCGGCATAGTCGAGGAAGCCTTCGAACAGCCGGCGGGTAGCCTCTGGCTGCTCATCCAGCAGCATCTGATAGCGCTCGACACACAAGTTCTGCCAGTCCAGCACCTCGGCATGCTCCAGCACCAGCAGTACGAACACCCGCTGGATGGGCAACAGTTGATAGTCCCAGCCCTTCTGCAGCCCCTGCATGGCCACCACCTGGGCACGCCGGTCGCCCTCGAAGGCGCGCGGCGTGTCGCGGTAAATCATGCGCGGCAGCTGGTCCAGCAAGATCAGCAGGCCCAGCCAGCCCTGCGGGCTTTGCTGCCACTCGTCGAGCCCGCCCGCCAGGGCCTGCTCGACCAGGTCGCCAAACAGCGCATGGGCGTCGGCATCATGATGCTTGCCGAACCACAGCGTGCTCTTCTCGTCAGCCACGGCCTGGGCACTGGTGCCCCAACCGAACCACCACTCCAGCAACGGCTGCCAAGGTGCGAGCATGACTTACTCCTTGTGGTAGGCGGTGACGCGCTCGACCTCTTCCTTCGAGCCAAGGATCACCGACACGCGCTGGTGCAGGCTTTCTGGCTTGATGTCGAGGATGCGATCGTAACCGTTGGTGGAAGCGCCGCCGGCCTGTTCGATGATGAACGACATCGGGTTGGCTTCGTACATCAGGCGCAGCTTGCCCGGTTTGCTTGGCTCGCGGGCATCACGTGGGTACATGAACAGGCCGCCACGGGTCAGGATGCGGTGCACGTCGGCGACCATCGAGGCAATCCAGCGCATGTTGTAGTTCTTCTTCAGCGGGCCGGTTTCACCTGCCAGCAGTTCGCCAACGTAGCGTTGTACCGGGGCTTCCCAGTGACGCTGGTTGGACATGTTGATAGCGAACTCGGCGGTGGTGGCCGGCACCTGGATGTTTTCGTGAGTCAGTACGAAGCTGCCCAGCTCACGGTCCAGGGTAAAGCCCTTGACGCCGTTGCCCAGGGTCAGGATCAGCATGGTCTGCGGGCCGTAGATGGCATAGCCGGCGGCAACCTGCTCGGTGCCTGGCTGCAGGAAGGCTTCTTCGTTGAGGCTTTCGTTCTGGCTCAGGTACTGGTTAGGGCAACGCAGCACCGAGAAGATGGTGCCGACCGATACGTTGACGTCGATGTTCGACGAGCCGTCCAGTGGGTCGAAGACCAGCAAGTAGGCGCCTTTCGGGTACTTGCCCGGGATCTGGTAGGCGTTGTCCATTTCTTCGGACGCCATGCCGGCCAGGTGGCCGCCCCACTCGTTGGCTTCCAGCAGGATGTCGTTGGAAATCACGTCCAGTTTCTTCTGGACTTCGCCCTGCACGTTTTCAGTGCCCATGCTGCCCAGCACGCCGCCAAGGGCGCCTTTGGAGACGTGATGGCTGATTTCCTTGCACGCACGCGCCACCACTTCGATCAGGAAGCGCAGATCGGCAGGGGTATTGTTGCTGCGGGTCTGCTCAATCAGATAGCGACTCAGGGTAACGCGGGACATGTATGGCTCCGAATGGATGGGGGAGATAAAAAACCCCCGCAGTTTACAGGGAGAGTGGCGGGCTAGCGAGTGATGAGACTCGCCACGGCTCTCAGACGGCACAATAGGTCGGTAGTTCAGCCTTCGCCAGGCCGGTGGTCGGAGTGAGGGCCATTCGCGGGTGAACCCGCTCCCACAAGGATCTACACAGGCCTTGCAGCTGTAGATTTCCCTGTGGGAGCGGGTTTACCCGCGAAGAGATCAGCACAGGCTTACATCAATCCAGAGCCTTCCAGATCTCGTTGGCATATTCGCGAATGGTCCGGTCCGACGAGAACCAACCCATCCGCGCGGTGTTCAGCACCGCCATGCGCCACCATTCCTGCGGCGTGTGCCACAGGTCTTCGACCCGTCGCTGGGCATCCCAGTAGGCATCGAAATCGGCGCATACGAGGAAACGATCGTAGGCCACCAGGCCATCGATCAACCCGGTGTAGCGTGACGGGTCGTCTGACGAGAACACGCCGCTGCGAATGGCCTGCAACACATCGCTCAAGCGGCTGGAGGCGGCTATGGCGGCATTGGCACCAAAATCACCGGCCCGCTTGCGTGCCTCGACCTGCTGCGCGGTCAGGCCGAAGATGAACATATTGTCGGCCCCTACCTGCTCGCACATCTCCACGTTGGCGCCATCCAGGGTGCCGATGGTCAGCGCGCCATTGAGGCCGAACTTCATGTTGCTGGTGCCAGAGGCCTCGTAACCGGCGGTGGAAATCTGTTCGGAAAGGTCCGCCGCCGGAATGATGCTTTCGGCGAGGCTGACGTTGTAGTTAGGCAGGAACACCACCTTCAGCAAGCCGCGCACGGTCGGGTCGTTGTTCACCACCCGGGCGATGTCGTTGGCCAGCTTTATGATCAGCTTGGCCTGATGGTAACTGGCCGCAGCCTTGCCAGCGAAGATCTTCACCCGCGGCACCCAATTGGTGCCTGGGTCATTGCGCATGGCCTGGTACAGCGCAACGGTGTGCAGGAGGTTCAGCAGCTGGCGCTTGTACTCGTGAATGCGTTTGACCTGCACGTCAAACAGCGCCTCGGGGTTGACCGTAACGCCAATGCGGTCCTGGATGATGCTGGCCAGGGCGCGTTTGCTGTGCAGGCGCTGGGCCGCGAACTGCTTGCGGAAACCGGCTTTGTCGGCGAACGGCACCAGGCCGGCCAGAAGCGCCTCCGGGTCGTCCTTGAGTTCCGGGCCAAGCGCCTCGACCAGCATCTCGGTCAGCTGAGGGTTGGACTGGTACAACCAGCGGCGGAAGGTAATGCCATTGGTCTTGTTGTTGATCCGTTGCGGGTAGAGCTTGTGCAGTTCGGAAAACACCGTGCTCTTCATCAGCTTGCTGTGCAGCGCCGACACGCCGTTGACGCTGTGCGAGCCAAGAAACGCCAGGTTGCCCATGCGCACCCGACGGCCGTTGTCTTCTTCGATCAACGACACCGCGCGCAGCACGTCGAAATCGTGCAGGCCTTTGGCCCGCAAGGCATCGAT
The DNA here is from genome assembly GCF_001320565.1 of Pseudomonas sp. NBRC 111132. Taxonomy (NCBI): domain Bacteria; kingdom Pseudomonadati; phylum Pseudomonadota; class Gammaproteobacteria; order Pseudomonadales; family Pseudomonadaceae; genus Pseudomonas; species Pseudomonas sp. NBRC 111132. The sequence goes on along the minus strand of NZ_BCBI01000024.1, from coordinate 47,499 downwards.
ATGGAAGGCATTGATCAGGTAGATGATCTGCATGTGCCGCGGCAGCATGCGCTCCATCAACGCTACCGGCCAGGTTTCCAGGGCTTCGGGCAACAGGGTGTGGTTGGTGTAGGCGAGCGTACCGACGGTCAGCTCCCAGGCCTTTTCCCAAGGCACTTCGTGCTGATCCACCAGTAACCGCATCAACTCCGCCACGGCAATCGAGGGGTGGGTGTCGTTGAGCTGGATGGCCGCCGCATCGGGCAGGTTGAGCAGGTCCTTGTGCATGTTCAGGTGACGGCGCAGCAAGTCCTGCAGCGAAGCCGACACGAAGAAATACTCCTGGCGCAGGCGCAACTCCTGACCGGCCTCGGTACTGTCAGCCGGGTACAGCACACGCGAGATACTCTCGGCACGCGCCACTTCAGCCACAGCCCCCAGATGGTCACCGGCGTTGAATCGCTCCAGGTGCAGCTCTTCCAGCGCACGCGCACGCCACAAGCGCAGGGTGTTGACGCTGGCTCCGCGCCAGCCGACCACCGGCGTGTCGTACGCCACCGCCCGCACCGTTTCACCCGGCGACCATACCTGACGTGGGGTGCCGCTGGCATCGTGCACGGTTTCGACACTGCCGCCGAAGCTGATCGGGTAAATCACCTCGGCGCGTTCGAACTCCCAGGGGTTGCCGAAATCCAGCCAGTTTTCAGTCTGTTCCTGCTGCCAGCCATCGACCACCGCCTGCCGGAACAGCCCATGCTCGTAGCGGATGCCGTAGCCATGGGCAGCGATACCCAAGGTAGACATGCTCTCCATGAAGCATGCAGCCAATCGGCCCAAGCCACCATTGCCCAACGCAGCATCCGGCTCAAGCAGACGAATACGTTCAAGGTCCACATCCAGCCCTTCCAGCGCATCGCGCGCAATGTCCAACAAGCCCAGGTTGCTCAGGCTGTCGTACAGCAGGCGGCCGATGAGGAATTCCAGGGAAAGGTAGTAGACCCGTTTCTGGCTGCGCCGATAGGCCTGACGCGTGTGATCCATCCAGTGATCGACCATGTGATCGCGCGCAGCCAGGGCAATGGCTTCGAACCAGTCATGGTCGAAGGCGTGCTCCGGGTCCTTGCCGACCGCGTAGGTCAGCTTGTTCAGTACAGCAGCGCGAAAATCCGCGACTTCGGCGTCACGAGCTTTAGGTTCCTGGGACATGCGGCATCCTCGGGCAAGTTGACGAAAGCGGAGGGAGATTGATGAGACTAGACCCTTCGACCGGGAGTGACAGTTACGGTTCGCAGTTTTCATGCCGACGCTGCGATTCCGGCAAAAGGTTGTTCATAAATTGAACAATTCCGGTATCATCGCGCGCCCCAAGACCGTGATCCACCCTATAAAGATGAAAACGACCCTGATCGCCGCGGCCGAAGTCGACCGCCTGGAGACCTGGCAGCGCTATACCAGCAACATGTGCCATGGCTGCCATTCGACCTGCTGCACCCTGCCGGTGGAGGTGAAGATCAAGGATCTGATCCGAATCGGCGTGGTCGACGAGTTCGAAAAAGACGAACCGCCGAAGAACGTGGCTAAACGCTTGCAGAAGGAAGGCATCATCGAGCGCTTCAACCAGAAGTCGGGGATTTTCACCCTGACCCGGATGAGCAACGATGACTGCATGTACCTGGATCGTAAAAGCCGCCTGTGCACCATTTATGACAAGCGCCCGGATACCTGCCGCAACCACCCCAAGGTCGGGCCGCGGCCGGGGTACTGTGCGTACAAGCCCAAAGTGGTTGGGCGCTGATCCTGCGTTGCATTTGAGCCCCTGGGGCTGCTTTGCAGCCTCCAAAATCTCAAGGCAAAAAAAACGCCCCCGGCCTTTCGACCGGGGGCGTTTTCATTCAGCCTGAGCTAACTCAGTTCTTGGCTTTCTTGGCAGCGCGGGTACGCTCGCCTTCGTCCAGGATCTTTTTGCGCAGTCGGATCGACTTCGGCGTCACTTCGCACAGCTCGTCGTCCTGGATGAATTCCAGGGCCTGCTCGAGGGTGTGGCGAACTGGCGGTACCAGGGCGATGACTTCGTCTTTGCCCGAAGCACGCATGTTGTCGAGCTTCTTGCCTTTAGTCGGGTTCACGCCCAGGTCGTTGTCACGGCTGTTCAGGCCGATGATCTGACCGTTGTAGATCTCCTGGCCGTGTTCAACGAACAGCTTGCCACGCGCCTGCAGGGTTTCCAGCGAGTAGGTCAGCGCCTTGCCGGTCTCGACCGAAACCAGTACGCCGTTGAGGCGGCCGGACATCTGGCCCGACTTCATGGTGTCGTAGCGATCGAAGATCGAGGTCAGGATGCCTGCACCGTTGGTCAGGGTCAGGAACTGGTTACGGAAACCGATCAGACCACGGGCTGGAATGTTGTACTCCAGGCGAACACGGCCTTTGCCATCCGGAACCATGTTGGTCAGGTCGCCTTTACGCAGACCCATCTCTTCCATCACCTTGCCCTGGGATTCTTCAGGGATGTCGATGGCGACGTTCTCGAACGGCTCCTGCTTGACGCCGTCGACTTCGCGAATGATCACTTCAGGACGGCCCACGGCCATCTCGAAGCCTTCACGACGCATGGTTTCGATCAGTACCGACAGGTGCAGCTCACCACGGCCCGAAACCTTGAACTTGTCTGGGGAATCGGTTTCCTGAACGCGCAGAGCAACGTTGTACAGCAGCTCCTTGTCCAGACGGTCCTTGATGTTACGGCTGGTGACGAACTTGCCTTCTTTACCGCAGAACGGCGAGTCGTTGACCTGGAAGGTCATCGAAACGGTTGGCTCGTCAACGGTCAGCGGCTTCATCGCTTCTACCGCGTCCGGGGCGCACAGGGTGTCGGAGATGAACAGCTCGTCGAAACCGCTGATGCAGACGATGTCGCCAGCCTGGGCTTCTTCGACGTCGATGCGGTGCAGGCCATGGTGACCCATCAGCTTCAGGATACGGCCGTTACGCTTCTTGCCGTTGGTGTCGATGGCGACAACCGGGGTGTTCGGCTTGACGCGACCACGGGCGATACGGCCAACACCGATAACGCCGAGGAAGCTGTTGTAGTCCAGTGCCGAGATTTGCATCTGGAACGGGCCGTCACGGTCAACGGAAGGAGCCGGTACGTTGTCGATGATCGACTGGTACAGGGCGGTCATGTCTTCGCCCATTTCGGTGTGGTCCAGACCGGCAATGCCGTTCAGGGCCGAGGCGTAGACCACTTTGAAGTCCAGCTGCTCGTCGGTAGCGCCGAGGTTGTCGAACAGGTCGAAGATCTGGTCCAGAACCCAGTCAGGACGTGCGCCCGGACGGTCAACCTTGTTGATCACGACGATTGGCTTCAGGCCGGCTTCGAAGGCCTTCTTGGTCACGAAGCGGGTTTGCGGCATTGGGCCGTCCTGGGCGTCGACCAGCAGCAGCACGGAGTCGACCATCGACATTACACGCTCAACCTCGCCACCGAAGTCGGCGTGGCCGGGGGTGTCGACGATGTTGATGTGGTAGCCGTTCCAGTTGATGGCGGTGTTTTTCGCCAGAATGGTAATACCGCGCTCTTTTTCCTGGTCGTTGGAGTCCATGACGCGCTCGTCGTTGAGCTCGTTACGCTCCAGAGTGCCGGATTGACGCAGGAGTTTGTCGACCAGGGTGGTTTTACCATGGTCAACGTGGGCGATGATGGCGATGTTACGCAGATTTTCGATCACAAGTGTATCTCGATCAGAGGATTCGGTTGCCGCCCAGTGTAGGCGGCCAATATGTACTGTTTAAGGCTCAGCGGGCCCGGCGGTCGGGAGGGCGATGGCGGATACTGCCGCCATACAGCCCCGGCGTCTTATGTCGGACGATAAACACGCACATTGGCATGTCCCTCACTGAGCAGGTGGTGTGCGTGCAAACGGCTCATCACACCCTTGTCGCAATACAGCAAGTACTGGCGCGTGGGGTCCAGGTGCTTGAACTTGCTGTTGATGGCATAAAACGGCATGGCCTGGACTTCGATACCGTCCAGCACCAGAGGTTCGTCTTCCTGGGCATCAGGGTGACGAATGTCGATGACGATCTGCCCCGACAGAGCCTCGGTCACTTCTTCGATTTCGACGTCCTTGCCCAGCTCGTCGATCACATGGTCGATGGAGATGAGCTTGGCGCGTTCCAGGGCGCGCTCCAGCACCGCCATGTCGAACTGCTTCTCTTCATGCTCCATGCGGTGACGCTTGGCATGGGTGGTCGGGTTCACCGAAATCACGCCGCAGTATTCTGGCATGTGCTTGGCGAAGTCGGCGGTGCCGATTTCGTTGGCCTGGTCGATGATGTCCTGCTTGTGGCTCGCCAGCAGCGGGCGCAGCACCAGCTTGTCGGTGGCCGAGTCGATGATCGACAGGTTCGGCAAGGTCTGGCTGGATACCTGGGAGATCGCCTCGCCGGTCACCAGCGCGTCGATTTCCAGGCGGTCGGCCATGTGCGCGGCACCGCGCAGCATCATGCGCTTGAGGGTCACACCCATGTAGCTGTTGTCGACCTTGTTGAGGATCTCGCCAACCACCTCTTCGAACGGCACGCTGATGAACAGCACGCGCTGGCTGCTGCCGTACTTTTTCCACAGGTAGTGGGCCACTTCCATCACGCCCAGCTCGTGGGCACGGCCGCCGAGGTTGAAGAAGCAGAAGTGGGTCATCAGGCCACGGCGCATCATCTGGTAAGCCGCCACGGTGGAGTCGAAGCCACCGGACATCAGCACCAGGGTCTGCTCCAGGGCGCCCAGCGGGTAACCGCCGATGCCCTGGTGCTGGTTGTGGATGACGTACAGGCGCTGGTCGCGGATTTCGATGCGCACCAGCACTTCGGGCTTCTTCAGCTCGATGCCGGCGGCGCCACACTGCTGGCGCAGCTGGCTGCCGACGTAACGGTCGACGTCCATCGAGGTGAAGTCATGGTGGCCACCGCGCTTGCAGCGCACGGCGAAGTGCTTGCCGGCCAGCAGGTGACCGAAGTGGTGCTTGCACTTGGCGACGATGTCGTCGAAGTCACCCAGCGGGTATTCCTCTACCTGCAGGAAGTGGGTGATACCCGGCGTGCAGGTGAGGCGCTCGATCATCTCGCGCTGGACTTTTTCGTCCTCGATGCGGGTGACCACTTCGAGATTGTCCCAGACACCATCGACCGCGAGCTCAGGATCGAGGTCCTTGAGCACGTTGCGGATGTTCTTGGCGAGCTGGCGGATGAAACGCTTGCGCACCGGCCGGCTCTTGATGGTGATTTCTGGGAAGACTTTGACGATAAGTTTCATTGGTTAACAGCGCGCGCAGGGCCTGCCGAAAATGAGGGGCGCGAATTATATCGGAAATTGCTCAGGATTTGACCAACTTTTGATCAGAAGCTTTGAGATAAATGCATGAGGCGGGTTTTGTGCCGCCTGTTCCGGCCTTTTCGCGTGCAAACCCGCGGAAAGCCCTCAAAGAAAGCACAAAGCCCAGATCGCGCACTGTATTGGTGCGCTGACACCAAAACTCGCATCTAAAGGGTGCATTTTTACCCGCCACCCCTACGCCAAATGCCCACAAACGCCCCCTTTTATCCCGCCTTCGCCATTTTCGGGCACTGGCATGCAATTTGCTCCCTTGTGAGGCAGGTAAGCTTGGCCGACTATCCGCGCCCGGCAACACCCTTTTTCCAGGGCAGCGGCCCACCGCGCTCTAGACCATCCGGAGGACAACATGTCGAAGTCGGTTCAACTCATCAAAGATCATGACGTCAAGTGGATTGATCTGCGTTTCACGGACACCAAAGGCATTCAGCACCACGTGACCATGCCGTCGCGTGATGCGCTGGACGAAGACTTCTTCGAAGTCGGCAAGATGTTCGACGGTTCCTCCATCGCTGGCTGGAAAGGCATCGAAGCCTCCGACATGATCCTGATGCCGGTCGACGACACTGCCGTCCTGGACCCGTTCACCGAAGAGCCAACCCTGATCATCACCTGCGACATCGTCGACCCGTCGAGCATGCAGGGCTACGATCGCGACCCACGCGCCATCGCCAAGCGTGCCGAAGAGTACCTGAAGAGCACCGGCATCGGTGACACCGTCTTCGCCGGCCCAGAGCCTGAGTTCTTCATCTTCGACGAAGTGAAGTTCAAGTCGGACATTTCCGGCTCGATGTTCAAGATCTTCTCCGAGCAAGGCTCGTGGATGACCGACGCTGACGTGGAAGGCGGCAACAAAGGCCACCGTCCAGGCGTGAAAGGCGGCTACTTCCCGGTTCCGCCGTTCGACCACGACCACGAAATCCGTACTGCCATGTGCAACGCACTGGAAGAAATGGGCCAGACCGTTGAAGTTCACCACCACGAAGTGGCGACTGCCGGCCAGAACGAAATCGGCGTCAAGTTCAACACCCTGGTGAAAAAGGCTGACGAAGTACAGGCGCTGAAATACGTCGTGCACAACGTTGCCGACGCCTACGGCCGTACCGCCACCTTCATGCCTAAGCCTCTGTACGGCGACAACGGCTCGGGCATGCACGTACACATGTCGATCTGGAAAGACGGCAAGAACACCTTCTCGGGTGAAGGCTATGCCGGCCTGTCCGACACCGCCCTGTACTTCATCGGCGGTATCATCAAGCACGGTAAGGCCCTGAACGGCTTCACCAACCCGTCGACCAACTCCTACAAGCGTCTGGTCCCAGGCTTCGAAGCCCCGGTAATGCTGGCCTACTCGGCTCGTAACCGTTCCGCCTCGATCCGTATTCCTTACGTCGGCAGCCCGAAAGCCCGCCGTATCGAAGCCCGCTTCCCGGACCCATCGGCCAACCCGTACCTGGCCTTCGCGGCCCTGCTGATGGCTGGCCTGGATGGCATCCAGAACAAGATCCACCCAGGCGACGCGGCCGACAAGAACCTGTACGACCTGCCACCAGAAGAAGCCAAGAACATCCCGCAAGTGTGCGGCAGCCTGAAAGAGGCTCTGGAAGAGCTGGACAAAGGCCGCGCGTTCCTGACCAAGGGCGGCGTGTTCTCCGACGACTTCATCGATGCCTTCATCGAGCTGAAGAGCGAAGAAGAAATCAAGGTCCGCACCTTCGTACACCCGCTGGAATACGAGCTGTACTACAGCTGCTGATCTGATCGGCGCCTCGTGCCGGTGACGTGATCATAACGGCCTCCCTCGGGAGGCCGTTTTCGTTTCTGCACGCCCTGCAGAAGCACCGCCACCCCGCCATCACGCTATGCTCTATCTTGGTGCACAAATTGACACCGTGCCCTCATTTGCTCCCCAATCTGGGTCAAGTTAAACGTTTCATCCAGACTTTCTGGTCCGAAGTTGCGCAGATCCAGGCCTTTATCGGCAAATTCCGCTTCTTTTCGGAGCTTTGGTTTGTTTCTTGCATTTTCTTGCCGAGAGTCTCGCACCAGCGGAACCACCCCGCGTCCGGCCCAGGCCAAAGCAGTGCCGGGCAAGCGCCAAAAGAGGTCAACGACGCCTTATGACCATCAGCGATGCACAGCACCGTCTGCTTCTGGACAACCTGACTACCGCCACGTTGCTGCTCAACGCCGAGCTGCGCCTGGAGTACATGAACCCGGCAGCGGAAATGCTGCTGGCCGTCAGTGGCCAGCGTAGCCATGGGCAGTTCATCAGCGAGCTGTTCACCGAATCGACCGAGGCACTCAGCTCGCTGCGCCAGGCGGTCGAGCAGGCGCACCCATTCACCAAGCGTGAAGCACAGCTCACTTCGCTGACCGGGCAGACCATCACTGTCGACTACGCGGTAACGCCAATCCTGCATCAGGGCCAGACCCTGCTGTTGCTCGAGGTGCACCCACGCGACCGGCTGCTGCGCATCACCAAGGAAGAGGCTCAGCTGAGCAAGCAGGAAACCACCAAGATGCTGGTGCGCGGCCTGGCCCATGAAATCAAGAACCCCCTTGGCGGCATCCGTGGCGCGGCCCAGTTGCTGGCCCGCGAACTGCCCGAGGAAGGCCTGCGCGACTACACCAACGTGATCATCGAAGAGGCCGACCGCCTGCGTAACCTGGTCGACCGCATGCTCGGCTCGAACAAGCTGCCATCGCTGGCCATGACCAACATTCACGAAGTGCTCGAGCGGGTCTGCAGCCTGGTCGACGCCGAAAGCCAGGGCTGCATCACTTTGGTGCGCGATTACGACCCTAGCCTGCCGGACGTATTGATCGACCGCGAGCAGATGATCCAGGCCGTACTCAATATCGTACGCAATGCCATGCAGGCGATCAGCTCGCAGAATGAGCTGCGGCTGGGCCGCATTACCTTGCGCAGTCGCGCCTTGCGCCAGTTCACCATCGGCCACGTGCGCCACCGCCTGGTGGCGCGGGTCGAGATCATCGACAACGGCCCGGGCATCCCGCCGGAACTGCAGGACACTCTCTTCTATCCCATGGTCAGTGGCCGCCCGGACGGCACTGGGCTGGGCCTGGCCATTACCCAGAACATCATCAGCCAGCACCAGGGCCTGATCGAGTGTGAAAGCCACGCAGGCCACACCGCCTTCTCGATCTACCTGCCCCTGGAACAAGGAGCCACCGCCTCATGAGCCGAAGTGAAACCGTATGGATCGTCGACGATGATCGCTCCATCCGCTGGGTCCTGGAAAAAGCCCTGCAACAAGAAGGCATGACCACCCAGAGCTTCGACAGCGCAGACGGTGTGATGGGGCGCCTGGCGCGCCAGCAACCGGACGTGATCATCTCCGACATTCGCATGCCTGGCGCCAGCGGCCTCGACTTGCTGGCACAGATCCGCGAACAGCACCCGCGCCTGCCGGTGATCATCATGACCGCCCATTCCGACTTGGACAGCGCGGTGGCCTCGTACCAGGGGGGGGCCTTCGAGTACCTGCCCAAGCCATTCGACGTCGACGAAGCGGTCTCGCTGGTCAAGCGCGCCAACCAGCACGCTCAGGAACAGCAGGGCCTGGATGTGCCACAGAACCTGGCGCGTACCCCGGAAATCATCGGTGAAGCCCCGGCGATGCAGGAGGTGTTCCGCGCCATCGGCCGCCTCAGCCACTCCAACATCACCGTGCTGATCAACGGCGAGTCCGGCACCGGCAAAGAGCTGGTGGCCCACGCCCTGCACCGGCACAGCCCGCGCGCGGCGTCGCCGTTCATTGCCCTGAACATGGCCGCCATCCCCAAGGACTTGATGGAATCGGAGCTGTTCGGCCATGAAAAGGGGGCCTTCACCGGCGCTGCCAACCTGCGCCGGGGCCGTTTCGAGCAGGCCGATGGCGGTACGCTGTTCCTCGACGAAATCGGTGACATGCCTGCCGACACCCAGACCCGCCTGCTGCGCGTGCTGGCCGATGGCGAGTTCTATCGTGTGGGCGGCCATGTACCGGTCAAGGTCGACGTGCGCATCATCGCCGCCACCCACCAGAACCTGGAGTCACTGGTGCAAGCCGGCAAGTTCCGTGAGGACTTGTTCCACCGCCTGAACGTGATCCGTATCCATATCCCGCGCCTGGCCGACCGCCGCGAAGACATCCCCGCACTCGCCCGCCACTTCCTTGCCCGGGCCGCTCAGGAGCTGGCGGTCGAGCCGAAGGTCCTCAAGCCTGAGACCGAAGAGTTCATCCGCAACCTGCCCTGGCCGGGCAACGTGCGGCAGATGGAAAACACTTGCCGCTGGATCACCGTGATGGCTTCCAGCCGCGAAGTGCTGATCGGCGACCTGCCGCCCGAGCTTCTGAACCTGCCACAGGACGCCGCACCGGTGACCAACTGGGAGCAGGCCCTGCGCCAGTGGGCCGACCAGGCGTTGGCGCGCGGGCAGACCAACCTGCTGGACAGCGCGGTGCCGAGTTTTGAACGGATCATGATCGAGACGGCGCTCAAGCACACCGCCGGTCGGCGCCGGGATGCGGCGCTGTTGCTGGGTTGGGGGCGTAACACCCTGACGCGCAAGATCAAGGAGCTGGGGATGAATGTGGCGGGTGGGGATGATGAGGAAGGTGAAGACCACTGAGTTCTGAGTAAACCCTCAAGATCCCGGGGGCCGCTTTGCGGCCCTTTCGCGACACAAGGCCGCTCCCACAGGGATAGCGCCGCCTCTGAACGGAGCGGCGTCCTGTGGGAGCGGCCTTGTGTCGCGATAGGCCTGCGAAGCAGGCCCGGCTTTTTCAGCCCCGATGCACCGATCCTGTGCCCGATGCACCTCGCGAAGGCACAAATCCCCTCAAAACCCGGCCAATTCCCCCTCAAAGCCCAACATTCACGGGCTTTGCAAAACTGGCACGCCCCCTGCAATAGCTAATACATACCCAGTTTCGGGGGCCCTGGTACAGGCAGGCCGGGTGAACCCCTCTTTTATTCGCAGCATCGCCCGTTTTGGGGACCTCGGTACAGGCAGGCCGGGAAATCCCCCCTTTATACGCAGCACCCCTTTTGGGGACCCTGGTACAGGCAGGCCGGGAAATCCCCTCTTTTATTCGTGCAATTTCACCTGCACACGCCAGCGCCCGTCGTCCTCTGCACCGCTCCACTCGCCGTGCAGGGGGCGCGCGGCCACCACCGTCAGCAACAACCCTTCCTGGCTGTTCTGTACCCGCCAGCTCACCGGCTTGCCCTGCAGGCTCAGTTGCCCCTGCTGGGCCTTGCCCTGGGCCTGGAACAGCAATGCCACTGTACCTTCCACGTTCTCGCCGTGCAGCTTGGGCTCTTCGTTGAACCACAGCTGCAGGCCGTCCTGCACCACTTGCACCTGCTGCAGCTCACGCTCGTCGGGCGTAGTCAGGCGACCGATCATCAGCCCCACCATCAAGCCGACGATCGCCAACGACAGCATCACCCGCGGGAAGGCCTTCGAACGCACGTCCGGTTCAGGGGTAGAATGCCCGTCATCTTCACGCTTGGAGCCGTGCATGTTTCACGTCATCCTTTTTCAACCAGAAATTCCGCCGAATACCGGCAACATCATTCGCCTGTGCGCCAACAGCGGCTGCCACCTGCACCTGATCGAACCCATCAGTTTCGAACTGGATGACAAGCGCCTGCGCCGCGCGGGGCTGGACTACCACGAGTATGCCACGCTCAGGCGCCACGAGAGCCTGGCCGGATGCCTGGAAAGCCTGGGCAACCCACGGCTGTTCGCCTTCACCACCAAGGGCTCGCACCCCTTCCACGAAGTGGCTTACCAACCGGGCGATGCGTTCCTGTTCGGGCCAGAGAGCCGCGGGTTGCCGGCCGAGGTGTTGGACAGCCTGCCGGCCGAACAACGCCTGCGCCTGCCGATGCGGCCGGGGTGCCGTAGCTTGAACCTGTCCAATACCGTGGCGGTGACGGTGTACGAGGCATGGCGGCAGAACGGGTTCGCTGGTAGCTGATCGCCCTTGCAGGCAACAAAAAAGCGCCCCTAGAGGCGCTTTTTCGATACCGGCAGAATTACTGCACGGTCGGCACTTCGCCCGCTTCCTGCATGCGCTGCATTTCTTGCGCGTACAGGGCATCGAAGTTGACAGGCGACAGCATCAGCGCCGGGAACGAACCGCGGGTCACCAGGCTGTCCAGGGTTTCACGGGCGTAAGGGAACAGGATGTTCGGGCAGAACGCGCCCAGGGTGTGGCTCATCGAAGGCGCATCGAGGTTGGCGATCAGGAAGATACCGGCCTGCTGCACTTCAGCGATGAAGGCCACTTCGTCACCGTTCTTGACGGTTACCGACAGGGTCAGCACCACCTCGTGGAAGTCGCCTTCCAGGGCTTTCTGCTTGGTGTTCAGGTCCAGCGCAACGCTCGGCTCCCAAGTCTGGCGGAAGATCTGCGGGCTTTTCGGGGCTTCGAACGACAGGTCACGCACATAGATGCGTTGCAGGGAGAACTGAGGGCTGTTGTCTTCTGCAGCAGCGCCGTTGGTCTGTTGGTCAGTCATGGCAGATCCTTATCCTAATGTTTTTGAATGCAGTGCAAATCAGGCCGCCAGCAGCGCGTCGAGCTTGCCGGCGCGCTCCAGGGCATAGAGGTCATCGCATCCACCGACATGGGTGCTGCCGATCCAGATCTGCGGCACCGACGTACGGCCGGCCTTCTGGCTCATCTCGGCGCGAACTTGCGGCTTGCCGTCCACCTTGATTTCCTCGAAGGCCACGCCCTTGCTCTCGAGCAGGTACTTGGCGCGCATGCAGTAGGGGCAGTAGTCGCTGGAATAGACGATGACGGGCTTCATATCACTTCACCAGGGGCAGGTTATCGGCTTTCCAGCTGGAAACGCCACCGCTCAGTTTGGCGGCGGTGTAGCCAGCCTTGAGCAGTTCGCGGCAGTGGGTGCCGGACTGCTGGCCCATTGCGTCGACGACGATCAGGGTCTTTTCTTTGTGCTTCTCCAGCTCGCTCATGCGGGCGGCCAGTTTGTCCTGCGGAATGTTGATCGCACCGACGATGTGACCGGCCGAATATTCCTTGGCCGGGCGAATGTCGACCACCAGGCCCTTCTCGGCATTGACCAGGGCCGTCAGCTGGCCATTGCTCAGGCTCTGGCCGCCGCGACGGATTTCGTTGATCAGCAGCAGGACCAGCAGAATGAGGAAGATCGCAACCAGGATGTAGTGATCTGTCGCGAATTGAATCAGGTGAGCAACCATCAGCGGTGTTCCAGGCGATTGAAAATGCCGGCCAGTATACACAGCCCCCCAGTGCCACCAAAGCCCGACGGGCCGGCCGGAAAGGTACCTTCATGTTGCCGCATTGGCCGCGCTGGTCAGGGAACAGGACGAATATTCGCCGCAGGTGGCGTATTTGCCCTAAAATGCGTGTCTTTATCATCTTTGAACAACCGTGAGTTTGATTGATGACGAGTACGCCCAAACCCCTGGTCCTGATCATCCTGGATGGCTTCGGCCACAGCGAAGTCCCCGAACACAACGCCATCTTTGCCGCCAATACGCCGGTCTATGATCGCCTGCGCGCTACCTTGCCGCATGGCCTCATTTCCGGCTCGGGCATGGATGTCGGCCTGCCGGACGGGCAGATGGGCAACTCCGAAGTCGGTCACATGAACCTGGGGGCCGGCCGCGTCGTCTACCAGGACTTCACCCGCGTCACCAAAGCCATCCGCGATGGCGAGTTCTTCAAAAACCCGGTGCTCACCGGTGCCGTGGACAAGGCAGCCAGTGCCGGCAAGGCCGTGCACATCCTCGGCCTGCTGTCCGATGGTGGCGTACACAGCCACCAGGACCACCTGGTGGCCATGGCCGAACTGGCTGCGCAGCGCGGAGCGGAAAAGATCTACCTGCACGCTTTCCTCGATGGCCGCGACACCCCGCCACGCAGCGCACAGTCGTCGATCGAACTGCTCGACGCCACCTTCGCCAAACTGGGCAAGGGCCGCATCGCCAGCCTGATCGGCCGCTACTACGCCATGGACCGCGATAACCGCTGGGACCGCGTCAGCGCCGCCTACAACCTGATCGTCGACAGCGCAGCCGAATACACGGCCGACACCGCCCAGGCCGGCCTGGAAGCGGCCTACGCCCGTGACGAAAGCGACGAGTTCGTCAAAGCCACGCGCATCGGCGAAGCGGTCAAGGTTGAGGACGGCGACGCCGTGGTCTTCATGAACTTCCGCGCCGACCGTGCTCGCGAGCTGTCCCGTGCGTTTGTCGAGCCGGACTTCACTGAGTTCGCCCGCGCGCGCCTGCCGAAAATGGCGGCCTACATCGGCCTGACCCAGTACTCGGCAAAAATCCCGGCACCGGCAGCCTTTGCGCCCTCCAGCCTGAACAACGTGCTGGGCGAGTACCTGGCAAAAAACGGCAAGACCCAACTGCGCATCGCCGAAACCGAGAAGTACGCCCACGTCACCTTCTTCTTCTCCGGCGGCCGCGAAGAGCCGTTCGAGGGCGAAGAGCGCATTCTGATCCCGTCGCCGAAGGTCGCCACCTATGACCTGCAGCCGGAAATGAACGCACCGCAAGTGACCGATCGCATCGTCGAAGCCATCGAGCAGCAGCGCTTCGACGTGATCGTGGTCAACTACGCCAACGGCGACATGGTCGGCCATACCGGCGTGTTCGAAGCTGCGGTCAAGGCCGTCGAAGCACTCGATACCTGCGTCGGCCGCATCGTCGATGCACTGGAGAAAGTCGGCGGCGAAGCCCTGATCACCGCCGACCACGGCAACGTCGAGCAGATGGAAGACGAATGCACCGGCCAGGCGCACACCGCGCACACCACCGAGCCGGTACCGTTCATCTATGTGGGTAAGCGCAACCTGAAAGTGCGCGACGGTGGCGTACTGGCCGACGTGGCGCCGACCATGCTGCAACTGCTGGGGCTGGAAAAGCCGGTGGAAATGACCGGTACTTCGATTCTGGTCGACGCCTGATCCCAGGCGCTGGGGCTGCCATGCAGCCCCAATGGCACATGAATTCCGGACAAACGCCCCTCTGCACCCGCAGCGAGGCGTTTTTTTTGCCGGCCCAGGCGGGCATACTAGGCCAGTCTCCATCCTTGGTACGCCAAACCCCATGCTTCGCGCCCTGATTCTCCTAGCCCTGTCTTGCCTGCTCTGCCCGGCTTTTGCCGATGAGCGTGCGCAGACCCAGCAGCAACTGGACGCCACCCGCCAGGACATTGCCGAGCTCAAGAAGACGCTGGGCAAGCTCCAGGAAGAAAAGGCCGGTGTGCAAAAGGACCTCAAAGCCACCGAGACCGACATCGGCAACCTCGAAAAGCAGGTGGAGGCCCTGCAGCAAGAACTAAAAAAGACTGAAGGCGAGCTGGAGCGCCTTGATACCGAGAAAAAAAAACTCCAGAGCGCCCGCGTTGAACAACAGCGGCTGATCGCCATTCAGGCCCGTTCGGCCTACCAGAACAACGGTCGCGAGGAATACCTCAAACTGCTGCTCAACCAGCAGAACCCCGAGAAGTTCGCCCGCACCCTCACGTATTACGACTACCTGAGCAAGGCGCGCCTGGAGCAATTGCGCACCTTCAACGAGACCTTGCGCCAACTGGCCAACGTCGAGCAGGACATTGCCAGCCAGCAACAACAGCTGCTGGCCCAACGCGCTGACCTCGACAGCCGTCGCCAGGCCCTCGAAACCGAGCGCAGCAAGCGCCAGCAGGTACTGGCCAAGCTCAACAGCGATGTCAAGGACCGCGACCAGAAGCTGCAATCGCGCGAACAGGACCAGGCCGACCTGGCCAAGGTGCTTAAGACCATCGAGGAAACCCTCGCTCGCCAGGCCCGCGAAGCCGAAGAAGCACGCAAGAAGGCCCTGTTGGCGCAGCAAGAAGCGGAAAAGCGCCGCCAGCAGGAAGCGCTGGCCGCCGCCGCCGCACGCGACCGAGCCCGTGAGCCTGCAGAGCCTGTGGAGCCGCCGAAAAAAGCCCGCACCACCCTCGGCCCGCTGGTTTCCAGCGATGGCGCGAACTACGGCGGCGCTTTTTCTGCCGCGCGGGGCAAACTTCCATGGCCAGTCAATGGTCGACTGCTGGCACGCTTCGGTGATGCCCGTGGCAGCGATGCCCGTGCCAAGTGGGACGGGGTGATGATCAGCGCCAACCCAGGCACCCAGGTACGTGCGGTGCACGGCGGGCGCGTGGTATTCGCCGACTGGTTGCGCGGCGCCGGGCTTCTGGTCATTCTCGACCATGGCAACGGTTACCTGAGCCTGTACGGCCACAACCAGAGCCTGCTCAAGAGCGCCGGTGATATCGTCAAGGCTGGTGAAGCCATTTCCACCGTTGGCGACAGCGGTGGCCAGGACGCGGCAGGCTTGTACTTCGCCATTCGCCAGCAGGGTCGGCCTACCGACCCCTCGCAGTGGTGTCGGGGCTAGTCAAATTTCTACGGCGTAGCCTGAGTGCTGCGCCGATGCTCCCCAGGGAGCGCTTACAGGATCAGGAGTTCGTTCGACATGCTGCACTCGCCTCGTCTCACCCAGCTGGCCCTGTCCATCGCCCTGGCGGTCGGCGCGCCCCTGGCCACTGCCGCCGAGCCGGCCAAGGCTGCCGCAGTGCCCGCCACCGAGGTGACCGCCAAGGCACCACTGCCGTTGGAAGAACTGCGCACCTTCGCCGAGGTCATGGACCGTATCAAGGCCGCCTACGTCGAACCAGTAGACGACAAGACCCTGCTGGAAAACGCCATCAAGGGCATGCTCAGCAACCTGGACCCGCACTCGGCCTACCTTGGCCCCGAGGACTTCCAGGAGCTGCAGGAGAGCACCAGCGGCGAATTCGGCGGGCTGGGCATCGAAGTGGGCCAGGAAGATGGCTTCATCAAGGTGGTGTCGCCGATCGACGACACCCCGGCCTCACGTGCCGGCGTGCAGGCGGGTGACCTGATCGTCAAGATCAACGGTGCCCCGACACGCGGCCAGACCATGACCGAAGCGGTCGACAAGATGCGCGGCAAGGTCGGCGAAAAAATCACCCTGACCCTGGTGCGCGATGGCGGCAACCCGTTTGATGTGACCCTGGCCCGCGCGGTCATCCAGGTCAAGAGCGTGAAGAGCCAACTGCTGGAGAACGACTACGGTTACATCCGTATCACCCAGTTCCAGGTCAAGACCGGCGACGAAGTGGGCAAAGCCCTGGCCAAGCTGCGCAAGGACAACGGCAAGAAGCTGCGCGGGGTAGTGCTGGACCTGCGTAACAACCCAGGTGGCGTGCTGCAGTCGGCCGTGGAAGTGGCCGACCACTTCCTGACCAAGGGCCTGATCGTCTACACCAAGGGCCGTATCGCCAACTCCGAGCTGCGCTTCTCGGCCGACCCGGCCGACGCCAGCGAAGGCGTACCCCTGGTGGTGCTGATCAACGGTGGCAGTGCCTCGGCGTCGGAAATTGTCGCCGGCGCACTGCAGGACCAGAAGCGCGCCGTGCTGATGGGGACCGACAGCTTCGGCAAAGGCTCGGTGCAGACTGTGCTGCCGCTGGCCAACGACCGTGCCCTGAAACTCACCACCGCCTTGTACTACACCCCCAACGGCCGCTCGATCCAGGCCCAGGGCATCGTACCGGACATCGAGGTGCGCCCGGCCAAGCTCACCGCCGAAGTCGACACCGAAAACTTCAAGGAAGCCGACCTGCAGGGCCACTTGGGCAACGGCAACGGCGGCGCCGACCGCCCGACGGGCAGCAGCAAACGCAAGGAACGTCCGCAGGACGATGACTTCCAACTGAGCCAGGCGCTGAGCCTGCTCAAAGGGCTGAACATCACCTCGGGCAAATGATTCACGCGATGCGTTACCTGCTGTGTCTGTTGTTGTGCCTGTTGGCCGGAGTCGCGCAAGCGGCGCCGGCCGCCAAGGCCTACCTGAGCATCATCATCGACGACCTGGGCCAGAGCAGCGAGCGCGACAACCGCACCCTCGCCCTCCCCGGCCCAGTCACGATGGCGATCATGCCCGACACCCCCCACGCCAGCGATTTCGCCCGCCAGGCCCACAAGGCCGGCAAGACGGTGATCCTGCACATGCCCATGGACCCGGCCACCGGGCCCTACGCCTGGCACCCCGGCGCGCCATTGCCGGAACTTGCCAGCCGCTTGCAAGCCGCCCTGGCCAAAGTCCCCTACGCAGCGGGCATCAACAACCACATGGGCAGCCGCATGACGGCACAACGTGAACCCATGGCCTGGCTGATGGGCGAACTGCAGCAACGCCACCTGTTCTTCGTCGACAGCCGCACCAGCGCCGCCACCGTGGCGGCGGCCGAGGCCCAACGCATTGGCCTGGCGCACGTGTCGCGGGATGTATTCCTGGACGACGTGCGCACCCCGGAGGCCATCGCCGCCCAGTTGCAACAAGGCGTCGCGCTCGCCCGCAAGCAGGGCTCGGCTGTGCTGATCGGGCATCCCTACCCGCAGACGCTGCAAGTGCTGGAAAGCGCGATGCCTGGTCTCAAACACCAAGGCATCGAGCTGATCCCACTGCGCCAGATGATCGCCGAACGCAGTAACAAGGCGATGCCGGCACATGGCCGACAGGGCGTGTATCAGAACCGCTGAAGGCCGGTAGCACAAGCACTTGCCTGCAGTAAGTGCGCACCAGCTCTTCACTCGAAGGGAATCAGGCCCTCGACATCCGCCCAGCGCAGATTACCGCGATAAATGGCCAGCAGTTCACCGGCGCTGGCAGCAGCGCGCAGCTGTGCCTCCCGCCCCAGCGTGCGCTGCGCCCACAGTTTGAGATGTCCCTTGCTGAACTGCCGCACAGGCGTGTCGGCGGCCGGGTAGTGGAAGTGTGCTTCCCATAACCCCGCACCCTTGGCCTTGCCGGGCGCGGGCACGCGTCGAATCTCGAACACATCGAGAAAATCACCGGCGCCCAGTGGCTTGCGGGTCACGGTCCGAGTGATCCGGACCTGCTCCTGCTCCACCAGAAACCGGAGGCTGTTGGCCGAAGGATGGCTGGTCGAGGTGTAAGTGGAAATCAGGTAATCCCGCTGCACCGATTCCAGGCGCTCGATGTCGTCGGCCAGGCGACTGCCAAACTCGCTTTCGATGCCAGCCCGCTTCAGCAGCTTCCCAGCCTCCTCCAGCTGGCTCACATGATGGTCGATGATGGTACGGATACCAAACGGGTCTTCTGCCTTGGCATACTTGCGCACAAGACGAATCACACCATCGACCTGCTTCAGCGCGGCCCTGGCCTTACCCCTGGCGAGCCCTGCGTTGACGGCTGCTTCGGTGCCTTGCTCCTCCGCCACCGCAGGACGTTGCTCAACGAACCTATCGCCCTCCTGGCGGAACGTGCGCAGCACCTGACCCGTGACATCATGCTGCTGAACAACCCGCTCGCCAGAAACCTCGACTTCCTCGCCCACTACACTGCGCCCGTCATAGGTACGCGCTATGCGCAAGGTGCCAGGGCGCTGGGCATACAGACGCGTCTTGGGCTGCGCCGGAGTCGATAGCTCAAGCTCGCGCACCACCTGCGCAAGCAGCTGTTCGGCCTGGCTGGTCAGCCTGTGCAGCACGTCCTTGTATTGCGCGACCTTGGCCTCTACCAACAGCTCGGGAGATGTTTCGGCCAGATAATCCAAGCGTGCCCGGGTGCTCTGGTAGGTATCCAAGGTACTGCTCAGTACCTGCTGTTGAGTGGTCAATGGCAGGCCGTCGGCGGTGATCAACTCTTCATGGGCGGCGCCTGCACTCTTGAGCTCGTCACCAGCCAGATAATCCAGCGCCTGAATCAATTCCCGCTCGTCCACCGGGGCCTCACGCGTCAGGCTCAGTTCACCAAGGTCCAGCAAGCTCCGCAGGCGCAAGCCGATACCGCTGAGCTTGCGGCTATCCTGCAGAAACTTCAGGACGGCACGCTTCTCCACCCTCGTATCGAGCACCGCGTCCCATAGCACGAGACCGTCGCTCTGCAAGCTCTCAATCAGCACATCCAGCACCTCGGACACTTCGATCAGATCCAGCTGCCAGCTCAGCACCTTTTCCAACTTCGCCCTGGCAAACCGATAGTGATTGAGCTCTTCGGCACTCTCCGGCTTGGCGGCCATGCCATTGAGCACATCAGGCAGATCCGCCTCGTTCACCTGCATCACGGCTTCGTTGTAGAACCCCACGCCGTAATCGATCAACTCATGACGTATGATGCCCCGCTGACGGGGCAGCACAGCGAACAACGCCTGAGACGCAAAGCGCTGCTCACTCATTGAAGTCATCACGTCATCCAACCTTATGGTGCAGTCCACCATCTTCTTGAGGTCATCCAGGGAAAGCGCCTTCGCAATGGCAACTTCCCCCTGGACGCTGGCAATCCGCTCATCGAACTTCGCTGCCAGGCTCGAATCGGTGATCGACTGGGCATGCTGGCGCAGCCGATCGAGCTCTGCTTCCTTGGCCTTGACCTTGTCCTTGCTCGCCTCGAAGAAATTGCCCAGGGTGTTGCGCTCTGCAAGCAACTCGTTCTGGCGCTGGTTCAACTGCTCGAAATCGCTCTTGTTCTTCCTTTGCGCCAGCTCCAGGCGACTCTTCGGCCCGCCCCCCACCAGTCTCAGCGCGGTATCGATGCGCCAGTTTCCCTGGCCCCGGACAAGCCAGGGCCCATGCGCATCCTGCGGCCCAACGATGCGTGCAGCGCTTCCCTGCAATTCGACCTGGTAGGTATCACCGGCAAGGATGACGTATTGACGGCCCTGCACCTGATAGACCCCCAAGGCATCCGGCGACACCCCCGTCAGTTCCACGGCCGAAGCCAGACGGCGAAGCGATGTGCGCTGCTGGGAGGTCAGTACATTGACCCCCTGTGCACCTCGCCAGGAGAAATCCAGCACCTGACTGGTACGATTGGCCAGCTGAGACGCCTCGCCTTGTACGGGCATTACCGCCAGCGCGCTGTCCGTGCTGGCCATGGCAAGCCGTGGCAGTGGTTTTGTCATGCGCGTCGGCCCGACAGGGTCGACCGATGGCAAGCGTACATGCACCAACGCCATGCCCAGATTCAGCAGCGCATCCACCACCGCCGCGCTGCGCTCGAATGCGCTGCCCTCGGAGAATGCCTGCGCATCGCGCATAGCCCCCAGCACCGACTGCGCCAGCCAGGCGACCGTGGCAATCGGCCCGCGCAGCAACAGTGTGGCCACATCGAACAACAGCCAGGCGCCCTGCTGTAACAGGGCCCAACGGCTTTGGCGAGTAGAGACCGATTGCCGGCCGGCCAACTCGACCAGCAAGCGGCGATTGCCGTCGTACATCAGCCGGTCGACTTCCGCTACCCAGGGCAGTTGGATTAAGGTCGGTGGATCTGCCCGGCCCGGCAACAGCGAAGTATCGATGATCGGCGCCCCCAGGTGTGGCTCGAAGAATCCACCATGGTCGTATACCGCGCGAGCCTGGGGATCGAGCCATTGCAGGACACTTTCGCGCAGCGCCTTATTGTCGCGAACCGCCTCCATCAGCGCCTCAAAGCCCGAAAACTCGGTCAAGCCCCGCTGGCCGTACAGCGGCCGATAAAGTACCAACGAAAACGGCTCGACCGAGTGCAGCACGAACATGCCCATGACCAGATCCGGAGCCGGATGATCCACCGCACGCTGAAACGCCAGCGGCATGAGCGTGGTTCGGGGGCGCTGGGCATCCAACCGTCCGGCACAGTAGTCGACGATAGCTTGCAGACCTACCTCACTCAGCGTGCCGCCCAGCTTGGCGCTGAGGGCACTGAACAGCAGGGAGCAGCGCCATTCGCGGGCAAAGCGGGTGACCCGCTCTGGCTGCAGGGCGGGGTCGAGCTGTTCGGATACATAGGCGGGATAGCGACCGCCGATATCGACACGCTCGACCAGTGATCGTAGATAGTCGCCGGTCAACCAGGGGGCGATCAGTTGCTCGTCACGATGCTCGATCTTCGTGATCACCGCATCGCCCAGCACGCTCAGGTTGCCGATGGCAAATTCGGTCAGCGTGATGCTGCGGGATTCGATGACGCCATCTCCAGGCCCCACACCCGCCCCTCCGGGCACGCCCCGCGCTGTGGTCAGGGTCAGCAGCAAATCGGCGGCGTAGTAGTTCGCTTCATCGGGTTGATCCCGCAGCATCTGCTGCCTGAGCTGCGCATCAGTGTAGCTGTGCAGGTCCTCGACACCCTCGAGGGCAGAGCTGCCTAGCGACTCGGCCTGCGCCAAAGCCAGCTCGAACAGCCCGCGCTGGAACGCGAATTTATCCTGCGCCTGTGCGCGGTAGAGCCCCAAAGGGGTCGAAACGTCGGCCTCGTCCGCTGCGTGATAACCCGCGATGAACCACTGCGCGGGGTCGCTGGCGCTCGAATAGAAATGCTCAAGCGACGCCACATCATTGAACGTCGAAACCTGCCAGCGATCCACCTGGCCCAGCATGCGCTCAAGCAACAGGGTGCACTGCACGGAAAACACGTCGCCGGTGCATTCATGGCGGCGCCAAGTCAACGAGGTAAAACGCTGGGTCTCGGCCAACTCATCGCGCAATGCGGTGGCGAAGGCATCGTAGCCGGAAAACCCTTTGACCACCCCACTGGGGGCACACCACAGTACCTGCTCGCTTTCGTCCCACTCACCGCGCACAAGCAGTTGCGTCTGCAAAAGGTCGACGCTTTCAGCGCCATCATTCAGTTGCACCTCGACGCTGAACACCGAAGGTAGCTGCGCCCCACCCTTGAGCAGCCCCAATACGCAGTCACGTTGCTGGGCATCGAGGTCTTGCAGGGGCAGGCTTTGCAGCAGGGTCGACTTGATGACCTGCGCAAGCCAGCGATCCCGGCTAACGCCATGGAAGCCGACGGCCGCCCAATAGGCGACCTGGGCCTGGCGAAACCGCTCTGGCAGTGTCGACACCAGTCGGTTCAGCTCAGCCAGTACGCCGTCCGCAGCTACCGAGGTAAATTCCAACGGCTCGCCGGCGGTATTACGCATGACGTACGGCAGTGCAACCCGGACAGAGAAAGTTCCACCTGCCAGCCCCATCGCCTCCAACGTGCAGCCCTGGCGCAGGGCATCGAGCAAGGCATCGACCAGTGGCCGCGAAAACCAGGAATCATAAGGGCGGTACTGGCCAGTGACAGCCCCGTCGTAGGGGATATCCAGGATGACAGGGCCTGCATCCGGTAACTTGGCAGCGGCAATGCTACCTAGATGCGCAGCCAGCACTTGCAAGGCCTGCTGCGAGGCCAGCTGGCGCAGGGTCGGGCGATCAGCGAACGCCAGCGACACCGCGCGCTGGTAGTCCGGTGTGGTTCTGGTTTCGATTGGCATGCGAGGTCACCCTGGGTGATGAATGAATCACCCAGGGTGCGTTTTCGCGAAAGGCGGGAGGCACTAATTAATGCTGCACAAGTCATTCACCCGGCTCAACGATCACCTGCAAGAAACAAAAGAGGCCCGATTCCTTCGAACCGGGCCTCTGCCTCACAGCAACAGCAATCAGCTGTACACACGCCCCAGCAACTGGCGGTGGCTTTCGAACTGATCCAGCACATCACGCACGATTTGTTCGCGAGTGAAGCCCATCAGGTCGTATTCCTGGCTGCCGTCGTGCAGGTACACCTCGGCGCGGTAGAAGCGCTGCTGCACCTCCGGCTCGCCTTCGACCGGCGCCTCGCTCGGCGCGGCCAGGTAACCGTCCAGGCTGGCTTCGTAGACGAAGGGGTTGCCCTCTTCCATCATCACCCGCAGGCCCATCATGTTGCGCGACTGGCCAACCCGGGTTTCTACCTCGAAGCCCAGGGTCTGCAGCTGTGCGGCCGCTTCTTTCAGCGCCGGGCTGACCTGCTTGTCCATGAACCGCTGCACCACGGCCTGGGTCGGCTGCAGCTCCAGCTGGCTCAGGCGCTCGCTGAAGCCGCGGCGACCGCGGGCGGCCAGCTCGGCACGCTCCTGCTCGACTGCCACGTCCTGCTTCATGGCCTTGTACAACCCGAACATGAACAGTACCAGCACCACCGAGAACGGCAGGCCCGCCAGCACCACCATGGTCTGCATGGCCTCGAAGTTACCGGCGAACAGCAGGCCGATGGTGACCAGGGTGATAACCACCGACCAGAACACCACCATCCAGTGCGGGGCGTCTTCGTCGACCTTGCCGCCTTTGCACGACAGGTTGGCCATCATCACCGCACCGGAGTCGGCCGGGGTAAGGAACAGCACGAAGCCGACGAACACCGCCACACCAATCACGATCTTGGCTGCCGGGAAGTATTCCAGCAGTTGGTAGATCGACATCGACGGCTGTTCCAGCGCAGTCTTGCCCAGCTCCACGGCGCCCTGGTTGATCACCAAGTCCAGTGCGGTGTTGCCGAAGATCGACAGCCACGCCAAGGTGAAGCCCAGCGGGATCAACAGCACACCCATCACCAACTGGCGCACGGTGCGGCCCTTGGAGATACGGGCAATGAACATACCGACGAATGGGCCCCAGGAGATCCACCAGGCCCAATAGAACACGGTCCACAGGCCCAGCCAGCGCTCGGACTTGCCGGCTTCGCCTTCGTACACATACAGGTCGAAGGTTTTCAGCACGATGCCGTTCAGGTAGTCGCCGACGTTCTGCACGAAGCCGTTGAGCAGGTGCAGGGTTTCACCGCCCAGCAGCACGAAGATCAGCAGGCCGCTGAACAGCATGATGTTCAGGTTGGACAGGCGGCGAATGCCGTTTTCCACACCCGACACCGCAGCCACGGTGGCCACACCGGCCATGACCAGGATCACCACCAGCAGGTTGGTCTTGCTGTGGTCCATGCCGAACAGGTATTCCAGGCCCGAGGATACCTGCATCGAGCCGATACCTAGGTTGGTCACCAGGCCCAGCAGGGTGACGAACATGCCAAAGATGTCGACGGCGTTGCCGGCAGCACCCTTGACCCAACGCTCGCCGACCAGCGGGTACAGCGCCGAACGCAGGGCCAGCGGCTGGTTGTGGCGGTAGGCGAAGTAACCCACGGCCAGGCCGACCAGGGCATAGATCGCCCAGCCGTGCAGGCCCCAGTGCAGGAAGGTCAGCTGCAGGCCCTGGCGCGCGGCCTCGAGGCTGGCTGGGGTGCCTTCCGGTGGGTTGAAGTAGTGGTCCAGCGGCTCGGAAGCGCCGAAGTACAGCAGCGAAATACCGATACCGGACGAGAACAGCATGCCGGCCCAGGCGCCATAGCTGAAGTCAGGCTGGTCATCCTTGCCACCCAGCTTGAGGCTGCCGTAGTCGGAGAAGGCCAGGTAGACGACGAACAGCAAGTAGCCGCAGATGACCAGCATGTAGTACCAGCCAAAGGTACGCGTCAGCCATTTCTGGGCCACGCCCAGCACTTGGCCCGCGGTTTCGGGTACAGCGATCAGCAAGGCAGTCAGAACAAGGATCATCAGCGCGGAGGTGAAGAACACCACGCGGTTGACCCGTACCCTCTCGGCGGGGGGCTTGGTAAGTGAGGCAGAACTCATTGCACGAATGCTCCGGGCAGTACGGCTGTGGAGGCTAATCAGTCTTTCCCGAGCAATTGGTGGAATATCCCCACTGCGTCAGGTGTTATAAAAGCACCCTGGAAACCGTGATCCCGAATCGATACGTTGCAAAAAAACAGACAGGTGGCCTGCTGAAAATGCCACGCATCCGCAGAGGTGCGCGCATTCGTCACAGATCACCCCGCCCGCTCCAAGGGCCTGCCGCAGGGCCAAAAGCCGCGCGGCAGAATCTGCATTTCGCATCGCTCATGCCCGTCAACGCCTTGTATTCCGGGGGTTACGCGATTTCCTGGGGTGTCAATCCGTGCCTTCTCGACCGCCTGAAAAACTGTCAATGGCACAAATTGTCGCAGAGCTTATTCTTTATTGATTGAACGTTCAATCAAAACAAAATAGACTGGCCTTCGCCGAGTCAGCCGCCTGTCGTCTGCTCGCAGGCCTGAGGAGATAGCAAGATGCCCAAGGTCGGTATGCAACCCATCCGCCGCCAGCAGTTGATCGAAGCCACGTTGCAGGCGGTCGATCAGGTCGGTCTGGGGGACGCCAGCATTGCGCTGATTGCCCGTTTGGCCGGTGTGTCGAACGGCATCATCAGTCACTACTTTCGGGACAAGAATGGCCTGATCGCAGCGACGATGGGTTACATCATGAGCATGCTCAACGAAGGCGTTAGAGCACGTCGCCAGGCCCTGACGGACGACAGCCCGCGTGCCCACCTGAAAGTGATCATCGAGGGCAACTTCGATGCCAGCCAGGTGAACGGCCCGGCAATGAAAACCTGGTTGGCCTTTTGGGCTTCCAGCATGCACCAGCCCGATTTGCACAGGTTGCAGCGGATCAACGACCACCGCTTGTATTCCAACCTGTGCTGCCAGTTCCGCCGCACCCTGCCGCTCTACCATGCGCGCAAGGCAGCCCGCGGCCTGGCGGCCTTGATCGACGGCTTGTGGCTGCGTGGTGCCCTGTCGGGTGATGCATTCGACACCGACCAGGCAATACGGATTGCTTACGAATACATGGATCTACAACTGGCTAAACAGCACACCCTGGGCACAAACGACCAGGCCGCTGAACAAGCGCGCACGGCCCTTGCCAACCCGGCAGGAGCGTGACGCGCTAGCCAAACCACACACTGCACTTGCGAGGACACTATGGCCCGTTTCGGAACGCAAAAACTCTACATTGATGGCGCTTACGTCGACGCTGGCAGCGATGCCACTTTCGAAGCCATCAACCCGGCCACTGGCGAAGTCCTCGCCCACGTACAGCGTGCCACCGAGGCCGACGTCGAGAAGGCCGTGGAAAGCGCCGAGCGTGGCCAGAAGGTCTGGGCTGCGATGACCGCCATGCAGCGCTCGCGCATCCTGCGCCGCGCTGTCGACATCCTGCGCGAGCGCAACGATGAACTGGCTCAGCTGGAAACCCTGGACACCGGCAAGTCGTACTCCGAAACCCGCTACGTCGACATCGTTACCGGCGCCGATGTGCTGGAATACTACGCAGGCCTGGTACCGGCCATCGAAGGCGAGCAGATCCCGCTGCGCGAATCGTCCTTTGTCTACACCCGCCGCGAGCCGCTGGGCGTGACCGTGGGTATCGGCGCCTGGAACTACCCGATCCAGATCGCCCTGTGGAAATCCGCCCCGGCCCTGGCCGCTGGCAACGCGATGATCTTCAAGCCGTCGGAAGTCACCTCGCTGACCACCCTGAAACTGGCCGAGATCTACACCGAAGCCGGCCTGCCGAATGGCGTGTTCAACGTGCTGACCGGCAGTGGCCGCGAAGTCGGTACCTGGCTGACCGAGCACCCACGCATCGAAAAAGTGTCCTTCACCGGCGGCACCACCACCGGCAAGAAAGTCATGGCCAGCGCCTCCAGCTCCTCGCTGAAGGAAGTCACCATGGAACTGGGCGGCAAATCGCCACTGATCATCTGCGCCGACGCCGACCTGGACAAGGCCGCCGACATCGCCATGATGGCCAACTTCTACAGCTCGGGCCAGGTGTGCACCAACGGCACCCGCGTGTTCATCCCAGCTGAAATGAAGGCTGCCTTCGAAGCCAAGATCGCCGAGCGCGTTGCCCGCATTCGCGTTGGCAACCCGGAAGACGAAAACACCAACTTCGGCCCGCTGGTCAGCTTCGCGCACATGGAAAACGTGCTGAGCTACATCGCCAAGGGCAAAGAAGAAGGTGCCCGCGTCCTGTGCGGCGGCGAGCGTCTGACCGAAGGCGAATTCGCCAAGGGCGCCTTCGTGGCCCCGACCGTGTTCACCGATTGCAACGACGACATGACCATCGTCAAGGAAGAGATCTTCGGCCCGGTCATGAGCATTCTGTCCTACGAGACCGAAGAAGAAGTGATCCGTCGCGCCAACGACACCGAGTACGGCCTGGCTGCCGGTGTGTGCACCAACGACATCACCCGCGCCCACCGCATCATCCACAAGCTCGAAGCCGGTATCTGCTGGATCAACGCCTGGGGTGAATCGCCGGCCGAAATGCCGGTCGGTGGCTACAAGCAGTCGGGCGTTGGCCGTGAGAACGGCGTCAGCTCGCTGGCTCAATACACTCGCATCAAGTCGGTCCAGGTTGAGCTGGGCGGCTACAACTCGGTTTTCTAAACCCTGTCTAGCCACGCCCGTGCCGCTGTGCACGGGCGTTCCCGCTCCCTGATCACCGCCAACACGAGGGTACTTTCATGTCCCAAGAATTCGATTACATCATCGTCGGTGCCGGCTCGGCCGGTAACACCCTGGCTACCCGCCTGACCGAAGACGCCGGCGTCACCGTCCTGCTGCTTGAAGCCGGTGGCCCTGATTACCGCTTCGACTTCCGCACCCAGATGCCAGCTGCCCTGGCCTTCCCGCTGCAGGGCCGCCGCTACAACTGGGCCTACGAGACCGATCCCGAGCCGCACATGGACGGCCGCCGCATGGAATGTGGCCGTGGCAAAGGCCTGGGTGGCTCGTCGCTGATCAACGGCATGTGCTACATCCGTGGCAACGCCATGGACTTCGACGGCTGGGCAGAACTGCCAGGCCTGCAAGACTGGACCTACCTGGACTGCCTGCCCTACTTCCGCAAAGCCGAAACCCGCGACATCGGCCCGAACGACTACCACGGTGGCGAAGGCCCGGTCAGCGTCGCCACGCCGAAGGCTGGCAACAACCCGTTGTTCCACGCCATGGTTGAAGCCGGCGTACAAGCCGGTTACCCACGCACCGAAGACCTCAACGGCTACCAGCAGGAAGGCTTCGGCCCGATGGACCGTTCGGTCACCAAGAACGGCCGCCGTTCCAGCACCGCCCGTGGCTACCTGGACCAGGCCAAGAAGCGCCCGAACCTGACCATCGTCACCCACGCTCTGAGCGACCGCGTGCTGTTCGACGGCAAGCGCGCCGTAGGCGTGACCTACCTGGTCGGCGACAGTGAAGAGCGCGTTGAAGCCCGCGCCCGCAAGGAAGTGATCGTCAGCTCCGGCGCCATCGCCTCGCCGCAGCTGCTGCAGCGCTCCGGCGTTGGCCCGCGCGCCCTGCTGGAAAGCCTCGACATCCCGGTTGTGCACGATCTGCCGGGCGTTGGCGAAAACCTGCAGGACCACCTTGAGCTGTACCTGCAGTACGCCTGCACCCAACCGGTATCGCTGTACCCATCGCTGCTTTGGTGGAACCAGCCAGCCATCGGTGCAGAGTGGATGTTCAAAGGCACCGGTATCGGCGCCAGCAACCAGTTCGAGGCCGGTGGTTTCATCCGTACCCGCCCTGAGTTCAAGTGGCCGAACATTCAGTACCACTTCCTGCCAGTCGCCATTAACTACAACGGCTCCAATGGCGTGAAGGAACACGGCTTCCAGGCGCACATGGGCTCCATGCGCTCGCCTGCCCGCGGCCGCATCCAGGCCAAGTCGAAAGACCCGCGCCAGCACCCAAGCATCCTGTTCAACTACATGTCCACCGAGCAGGACTGGCAGGAGTTCCGCGATGGTATCCGCCTGACCCGCGAAATCATGGCCCAGCCGGCGCTGGACCCGTACCGTGGCCGCGAAATCAGCCCGGGCGCCGACGTGCAAACCGACGAGCAGCTGGACAAGTTCATCCGCGAGCACGCCGAAACCGCCTTCCACCCGTCCTGCTCGTGCAAGATGGGCACCGACGACATGGCGGTGGTCGATGGCGAAGGCCGCGTGCATGGCATGAAGGGCCTGCGTGTGGTCGATGCGTCGATCATGCCGCTGATCATCACCGGCAACCTCAACGCCACCACGATCATGATCGCCGAGAAAATTTCGGACAAGATCCGCGGCCGCAAGCCGTTGCCGCGCAGCACCGCCAAGTACTATGTGGCGGGTGATGCACCGGTGAAAGGCAAGCCGATGCGTGAAGTGAAGCAGGCGTAAACCTGCACCGGCCTTTTCGCGGGTAAACCCGCTCCCACACGGACATCACAAATCTCAAGTATTGTGAAAATCCTGTGGGAGCGGGCGTGCCCGCGAAGAGGCCCGCCCAGGCAACACACGGAAAGGCACCCACTGCGGTGCCTTTTGCACATCTGCAGAAACGCTTTACATGCTGCCAATTCATCAGGTTAGAATCGATTGGCACGCGACCTGCTAGCGACACGCTATCAAGCCTCCTCCCGCCCGTTGTCCCGGAGTACCTGCCTTTGGATGCAAGCACCATCAACAGCCTGTTCCTGATCGGCGCATTGCTGGTGGGCGCAAGTATCCTGGTCAGTTCGCTGTCGTCGCGCCTGGGTATCCCTATTCTGGTCATCATCCTCGCGGTCGGCATGGTCGCCGGTGTCGATGGTGGCGGCATCATCTTCAACAACTACCCAACCGCCTACCTGGTGGGCAACCTGGCACTGGCCGTGATCCTGCTTGACGGCGGCCTGCGCACGCGGGTGGCAAGCTTCCGCGTGGCACTGTGGCCGGCGCTGTCGCTGGCCACGGTCGGGGTGATGATCACCACCGCCCTCACCGGCCTGGTTGCCGCCTGGCTGTTCAACCTGAGCTTGATCCAAGGCCTGCTGATCGGCGCCATCGTTGGCTCCACCGACGCCGCTGCGGTGTTCTCGCTGCTGGGCGGCAAAGGCCTGAATGAGCGGGTTACCGCCACCCTGGAGATCGAGTCGGGCAGCAACGACCCGATGGCGGTGTTCCTCACCGTTACCCTGATCGACATGATCGCCAGCGGCCAGACCGGCCTGCACTGGAGCCTGCTGGGCCACTTGCTGCGCGAGTTCGGCATCGGCGGGCTGTTGGGCCTGGGCGGCGGCTGGCTGATGCTGCAACTGGTCAACCGCATCAACCTGGCCGGCGGCCTGTACCCGATTCTGGTCGTGGCCGGCGGCCTGGTGGTGTTCTCGCTGACCAACGCCTTGCACGGCAGCGGCTTCCTCGCCGTGTACCTGTGCGGCCTGGTGCTGGGCAACAAGCCAATTCGCAGCCGCCACGGCATTCTGCACATGCTCGACGGCATGGCCTGGCTGGCCCAGATCGGCATGTTCCTGGTGCTGGGGCTGCTGGTCACCCCGCACGACCTGCTGCCCATTGCCCTACCGGCATTGGGCCTGGCGCTGTGGATGATCCTGGTGGCGCGGCCACTGTCGGTGGTCGCTGCACTGCTGCCGTTCAAGGCCTTCCATGGCCGCGAAAAGGGCTTTATTTCCTGGGTTGGCCTGCGCGGCGCGGTGCCGATCATTCTGGCGGTGTTCCCGCTGATGGCCGGCCTGCCGGACGCCCAGCTGTTCTTCAACCTGGCATTCTTCATCGTGCTGGTGTCACTGCTGGTACAAGGCACCAGCCTGCCGTGGATGGCCAAGCTGCTGAAAGTGACCGTACCACCAGACCCGGCACCGATCTCCCGCTCCGCCCTGGAAGTGCACGTCACCAGCGAATGGGAGCTGTTCGTGTACCGTCTGGGCGCCGAAAAATGGTGTATCGGGGCCGCCCTGCGCGAGCTGAAAATGCCCGAGGGCACACGTATTGCCGCCCTGTTCCGCAACGAGCAATTGCTGCACCCGTCGGGCAGTACCGTGCTGGAAGTTGGCGACATGCTCTGCGTGATCGGCCACGAGCACAACCTGCCAGCCCTGGGCAAACTGTTCAGCCAGGCGCCACAGCGTGGCCTGGACCTGCGTTTCTTCGGCGACTTCGTGCTCGAAGGCGATGCCGAACTGGGTGCGGTGGCAGCGTTGTACGGCCTGAAACTCGATGGCCTGGACGCGAAAATGCCGCTGGCGCAGTTCATCCGACAGAAGGTCGGAGGCGCTCCAGTAGTAGGTGACCAGGTCGAATGGCATGGCACGATCTGGACCGTGGCGACCATGGACGGGAACAAGATCCAGAAAGTAGGCGTCAGATTCCCCGAAGGAACGCGACCCGGACCAGGATTGTTCCTCTAAACTTCGTTTCTGCCGGATCCACAAGTAGTCTGCCTATGTCCCTGCGCGCGTACCTTCGCACAGCCCTGCTCGGGCTGTGCCTGTCTCTTCCTTTTGCGGCCTACGCGGCAGAAGCCCCGACCACCGCCAGCATTCAGAACAGCCTCGACAAGATCGCCGAGCGCAAGCTGCCCGAGGCCGACCAGAAAGCCCTGCAGCAGGTGCTCGAACAAACGTTGAGCCTGCTCGCCAGCAAGGAAGACAACGAAAAGAAGCTTGCCGCGCTCAAGCAGCAACTGACCAGTGCGCCGAAAGAAACCAGCGACAACCAGAAAGAACTGGCCAGGCTCAAGGAAAGCAAAGCCCTGCCTGTCGCGCAGCGTTACGCAACGCTGACCGTGCCACAGCTCGAACAGATGCTCAGCGAGCGCAACACCCAGCAGGGCGAGCTGCAAAAGGCGCTGTCCGAAGCCAACAGCCTGATCATCAACTCGCAAACCCGCCCCGAGCGCGCCCAGGCCGAAATCAGCAGCAGCCAGACCCGCACCCAGCAAATCAACAACATCCTCAAAACCGGCAAGGACGGAGGCAAGTCCATCAATGCCGACCAGCGCAACCAACTCAATGCCGAGCTGGCCTCGCTCAACGCACTGACGCTGCTGCGCCGCCAGGAACTGGCTGGCAACAGCCTGCTGCAAGACCTCGGCAATGCGCGTCACGACCTGCTGATCGAGCGCGCCGCGCGCCTGGAGCAGGAGATCCAGGACTTGCAGACGCTGATCAACGACAAGCGCCTGGCTCAGTCCCAGGAGGCGGTCACCCAGCAGTCGATCGAGGCGCAGAAGGCCGGCGGCAGCAGCCTGTTGGCCACCGAAAGCGCGGTCAACCTCAAGCTCTCCGACTACCTGCTCAAGAGCACCGACCGCCTCAACGAGTTGACCCAGCAGAACCTGCGCACCAAGCAGCAGCTCGACAGCCTGACCCAGGCCGACCAGGCGCTGGACGAGCAGATCAACGTGCTCAAGGGCAGCCTTTTGCTGTCGAAGATCCTCTACAAACAGAAGCAGACCCTGCCGCACCTGAAGGTAGACCGCGACCTGGCCGACCAGATCGCCGACACCCGCTTGTACCAGTTCGAGGTCAACCAGCAACGCGAGCAGATGAGCAGCCCGGTCACCTACGTCGACAAGCTGCTGGCCGCGCAACCGCAGGAAGATGTGACTCCGCAGCTGCGCAAGG
The DNA here is from genome assembly GCF_001320565.1 of Pseudomonas sp. NBRC 111132. Classification (NCBI taxonomy): domain Bacteria; kingdom Pseudomonadati; phylum Pseudomonadota; class Gammaproteobacteria; order Pseudomonadales; family Pseudomonadaceae; genus Pseudomonas; species Pseudomonas sp. NBRC 111132. Next base: position 14,964 of record NZ_BCBI01000024.1, on the reverse strand, counting down.
CCCTGCTGGAAGTGGCCATCACCCGCAGCGACCTGCTGGAGCGGCTGAACCGCGAGCTGTCGGCGTTGCTCAATGAATCGATCACCCTGCAGCTCAACCAGAAGCAGCTGCTGGGCACCGCGCAGAGCCTGCGCACCACCCTCGACGAACAGATGTTCTGGATCCCCAGCAACAAGCCGCTGGACTGGGACTGGCTGCGTTATGTGCCAGAGCGCCTGGCCGACCAAGTTGCCAACCTGCCGTGGGGCTCGGGCCTGAAGGAGCTGGCCGACGGCCTTAGCCAGCGCCCACTGTTGTTCCTGCCACTGCTGCTGGTGATCGGCGCCCTGCTGTGGCGGCGCAAGTACCTGTACCAACGGCTGGGCAAGGTGCACCAGGACATCGGCCACTTCCGCCGCGACAGCCAGTGGCACACGCCCCAGGCGATTCTCATCAACATCCTGCTGGCGATGCCGGTCAGCCTTGGCCTGGCACTGTGCAGCTACGCTTTGCAGATCGACGCCCGTGGGCAGAATGCCAACCTGGGCGCCGCGCTCTGGCAACTGGCCCAGGCCTGGCTGGTGTTCTACACCGCCTACCGCATTCTCGCCCCCGGTGGCGTGGCAGAAATTCACTTCCGCTGGCACAAGCCACAGGTCGAGTTCCTGCGCGGCTGGGTACGCCGCCTGGGCACCGTGGTGCTGGCGCTGGTTGGCGTGGTGGCAGTGGCCGAGCACCAGCCGTCGGCGCTGGCCGACGACGTGCTGGGCATCGGCGTGGTGCTGACCTGCTATGCGCTGATGGCCTGGCTGCTCAGCCGCCTGCTGCTCAGCAGCCCCGCGCACCGTGACACCTCGTTGTTCCGCAGGGCCGTGGGCGTAGCGTTCACCGCCCTGCCCATCGCCCTGTTCGTTGCCGTGTGCTTCGGCTACTACTACACCGCGCTGAAGCTCACCGACCGGTTGATCTACACCCTGTACCTGCTGCTGTTCTGGCTGGTGATCGAGGCCGCGTTCGTGCGTGGCCTGTCGGTAGCGGCACGGCGCCTGGCCTACCAGCGTGCGCTGAGCAAGCGTGCGGCGGCCAAGGAAGGGCTGGACGGCGAGGTCATCACCGAAGAGCCAACGCTGGACATCGAACAGGTCAACCAGCAGTCACTGCGCCTGATCCGCCTGGCCCTGCTCGGCGGCTTCATCGCCGGCCTGTACTGGGTGTGGTCAGACTTGATCTCGGTGTTCGCCTACCTCAACAACTTCGTACTGTATGAATACACCAGCGGCACCGGCGCGGCCGCCAGCATGGTGCCTATCAGCCTCGGCGACCTGCTGGGCGCGCTGGTGATCGTCGGCATCACCTTCGCCCTGGCCGGCAACTTGCCAGGCCTGCTGGAAGTACTGGTGCTGTCACGCCTGAACCTGGCCCAGGGCAGTGCCTACGCCACCACCACGCTGCTGTCGTACACCATCGTCGGTGTCGGGATCGTCAGCACCCTGTCGACCCTGGGGGTGAGCTGGGACAAGCTGCAGTGGCTGGTGGCCGCGCTGTCGGTGGGCCTGGGCTTCGGCATGCAGGAAATTTTCGCCAACTTCATCTCCGGCATCATGATCCTGTTCGAGCGCCCGGTGCGAATTGGCGACACCATCACCATCGGCAACCTGTCCGGCACGGTGAGCAAGATCCGCATCCGCGCCACCACCATCACCGACTTCGACCGCAAGGACATCATCGTCCCCAACAAGACCTTCATCACCGGCCAGCTGATCAACTGGTCGCTGACCGACACGGTCACCCGGGTGACGCTGAAGCTGGGCATCGACTACGGCTCCGACCTCGACCTGGTGCGCGAACTGCTGCTCAAGGGCGCACACGAGAACCCACGAGTGCTCAAGGACCCAGAGCCGATCGTGTACTTCCTCAACTTTGGCGAGAGCTCGCTGGACCACGAGTTGCGCATGCACGTACGTGACCTGGGCGATCGCAACCCGACGCTGGACGAAATCAACCGTTACATCAACCGCGAGTTCAAGGCACACAACATCAAGATCTCGGTGCGCCAGGTCGAGGTGTTCCTGATGGACCAGAAGGGCGGCAAACAGCAGCTTATTCCGCTGGAGCAACCTAAGCCAGATGGCACTGCACAGGCCTGAGTGGGCTCGAATGCTTTATTCTGTGCTGAACCCCAGGAGCAGCCCGTGAAAGCCCTCGACCAACTCAGCTTCGACAACCGCTTCGCCCGCCTGGGCGACGCGTTTTCCACCCAGGTGCTGCCTGAGCCCATCGCCGAGCCGCGGTTGGTCGTGGCAAGCGAATCGGCCATGGCGCTGCTCGACCTCGACCCCGCTCACGCCGAGCTTCCGGTGTTCGCCGAGTTGTTCAGCGGGCACAAGCTGTGGGAAGAGGCCGACCCTCGGGCGATGGTCTATTCCGGCCACCAGTTCGGCTCGTACAACCCGCGCCTGGGCGACGGCCGTGGCCTGCTGCTGGCCGAAGTACTGAACGATGCAGGTGAACACTGGGACCTGCACCTCAAAGGCGCCGGCCAAACGCCGTACTCGCGCATGGGTGACGGCCGTGCCGTGCTGCGCTCGTCGATCCGCGAATTTCTCGCCTCCGAAGCCCTGCACGCCCTCGGTATCCCCACCAGCCGGGCGCTGTGCGTGATCGGCTCCAGCACCCCGGTGTGGCGCGAAACCCGCGAAAGCGCCGCCATGCTCACGCGCCTGGCACAGAGCCATGTGCGCTTCGGTCATTTCGAATACTTCTACTACACCAAGCAACCCGAGCAGCAGCGTGTGCTGATCGACCATGTACTGGAGCAGCACTACCCCGAATGCCGTGATGCCGAGCAGCCCTACCTGGCCATGTTCAGCACCATTGTCGAGCGCAACGCCGAACTGATCGCCCGCTGGCAGGCCTACGGCTTTTGCCACGGGGTGATGAACACCGACAACATGTCGATCCTGGGCATCACCTTCGACTTCGGCCCGTATGCCTTCCTCGACGACTTCGATGCCAACTTCATCTGCAACCACTCCGACGACCGAGGCCGCTACAGCTACGCCAACCAGGTGCCCATCGCCCACTGGAACCTCAGCGCGCTGGCTCAGGCATTGACCACGGTGATCGAGGTTGAGCCACTGAAGGAAGCGTTGGGGCTGTTCCTGCCGCTGTACCAGGCCCATTACCTGGACCTGATGCGCCGACGCTTGGGCCTGACCACTGCCGAAGAAGACGACATGGCGCTGGTCGAGCGACTGCTGCAATGCATGCAGCGTGGTGGCGTGGACTACAGCCTGTTCTTCCGCAAGCTGGGCGAACAGCCGGCGGCAGACGCACTCAAGGTGGTGCGCGACGACTTTATCGACCTGGCCGCTTTCGATGCCTGGGGCGCGGACTACCTGGCCCGTTGTGATCGCGAACCCGGTAATGCCGAAGGCCGCCGCGAGCGGATGCATGCGGTGAACCCGCTGTACGTGTTGCGCAACTACCTGGCGCAGAAAGCCATCGAAGCGGCAGAAGCGGGTGATTACAGTGAAGTGCGTCGGCTGCATCAAGTGCTTAGCCACCCCTTCGAAGAACAACCCGGTATGCAGGCCTACGCCGAACGGCCACCAGAATGGGGCAAGCACCTGGAAATCAGCTGCTCCTCCTGATTAACGCCAAACCCTGTGGGAGCGGCCTTGTGTCGCGATGGGCTGCAAAGCAGCCCCTAAAATATCAAGGAAACAACATGTCCGAACCGCTGGTAGTCCCCTGCCCCCACTGTAACGGCCTCAACCGCCTGCCCGCCGAGCGCCTGGGCGATACACCAAAATGCGGCCGCTGCAAACAGGACATGCTGCTGAGCACCCCTTTCGAGCTGACCGAAGCCAGCTACGCCAGCCAGATCAAGGGCGACCTACCGCTACTGGTCGACATCTGGGCCGACTGGTGCGGCCCGTGCAAGTCCTTTGCCCCCACCTTCGAACAGGCCGCCCGCCAGCTGACCGGCCGCTGCCGCCTGGCCAAGCTCGACAGCGAAGCCAACCGCAACCTTGCGGGGCAACTGGGCATTCGTTCGATCCCCAGCCTGCTGCTGTTCAAGAACGGCCGCGAAGTCAGCCGCCAGGCCGGGGCGTTTCCACTCCAGACGTTGCTGGAGTGGGTGCGTAGCCAAGGGTTTTAAGCGTTCTCTTCGAGCAACGAGTGCAACTCGACAAACTGCTGGGTCAGCTTGTGCTTGGGCTCCAGGTGAATCAGCGGCAGGCTGGCGTGGTGCGATTCACGCATCTTCACCGAGCTGCCCAGGTACACCGGCAGCACCGGTAACCCTTCGGCCAGCAGTTCGTCGAGCATCTGCTGTGGCAGGCTGGCACGGGACTGGAACTGGTTGACCACGATGCCTTCGACCATCAGGTCTTCGTTGTGGTCTTCCTTGAGGTCTTCGATCTCGGCCAGCAGGCCATACAGGGCCTGGCGCGAGAAGCTGTCGCAGTCGAAGGGAATGAGCACGCGATCAGCGGCAATCAACGCGGAAACCGCGTAGAAGTTCAGCGCCGGTGGGGTATCGATGTAGATACGCTCGTAGTCCTCGTCCAACTCGTCGAGCAGCTTACGCAGCTTGTTGATCTTGTGCTTGGCCTCAAGCTTGGGCTGCAGGTCGGCCAGCTCGGCGGTGGCGGTGACCACGTGCAGGTTGTCGAACGGCGTTTCGTAGATATCGACCTTGTTCTTCTTGCTGAACGGCCCGCTGGACAGGCTTTGCTTGAAAAAGTCGGCGATACCCATGGGGATGTCCTCGCCGGTCAGGCCAGTGAGGTACTGGGTCGAGTTAGCCTGGGCATCCAGGTCGATCAGCAAGGTCCGGTAGCCTTCATTGGCACTGACCGCCGCAAGGTTGCAGGCGATGCTCGACTTGCCCACGCCACCTTTCTGATTGAATACCACGCGCCGCATGATTGACCTCCGTGTTTCAACGAATGCCCGAGTATGTGGTGACGCTGCGGCAATGGCCAGTGCCATTTGACCGGCATCAGCCCTGGCCGACCACTTGCCCCGTCAACAGCTCGGCAAACGCTTTGGCCATCACCGAATTGCCGCGCTCGCGTTGCACCAGCCACACCGCCGACATCGCCCCTTCATCCAGCAGCGTGCGGTACACCACGCCTTCAATGCGCATGCGCTGGAACGACGCCGGCAACACCGACACGCCCAACCCCGCCGACACCAGGCCAATGATGGTCATCGCCTCCCCCGCCTCTTGTGCGAAGTGCGGGCTGAAGCCCGCCTGTCGCGCCAGGCTCAGCAATTGCGCATGCAGGCCGCTGCCATAACTGCGCGGGAAGAACACGAACGGTTCATGGGCCAGTGCCGCCATGTAAACACCCTGCTCAGTGCCCTCGGCCAGCGGATGCGAGGCATTGATCACCGCCACCAGCGGCTCGCGGAACAACTCGGTGGCCACCAGCCCTTCCGGTAGCGGCATCGGCCGCATCAACCCCACTTCGATCGATTCATCGAACACCCCTTCGGCAACATCACGGCTGCTCATTTCCTTGAGGTTCAGGTGCACCGACGGGAAGCGCTGACGGAAGGCATGGATCGCCTTGGGAATTTTCGAGGTGAACGGAGCCGACGAGGTGAAGCCTATTTTCATCTCGCCCAGCTCTCCCAGTTGCGCACGCCGGGCCACATCTGCCGCCTTTTCTACCTGCGCCAGCACCTGCCTGGCCTCTTCAAGGAACAGCCGCCCCGCCTCGCTCAGCTCGACCCGACGATTGGTACGGTCGAACAGACGCGCCCCCAGCTCTTGTTCCAGCGCCTGGATCTGCTGGCTCAAGGGTGGCTGTGAAATACCCAGCTGCTGGGCGGCGCGGCCAAAGTGCAGCTCTTCGGCCACGGCGATGAAGTAACGCAGATGGCGCAGTTCCATGATGGGCTCCAAACAGGTCGTAAAACATCTTAAATAGGTCGAACAATATATTGGATCTAATCATTAGCCAGCTATATGCTTTTTTCATTGCGCCAGAGGTACCCGCCCGTGAAAACTGCTGTAGCCCCCCTTCCTGCCGAGCCCGAACCTGCCACCCTGAACGACATGTGGATCGAGAAAGGCACCCCCGCCTTCATGAAGACCGTGCTGGCCCTGTTCAGCGGCGGCTTCGCCACCTTCGCCCTGCTGTACTGCGTACAGCCGATGATGCCGCTGCTGTCCAAGGAATTTGCCATCAACGCGGCGCAAAGCAGCTTGGTGCTATCGGTGTCCACTGCCATGCTGGCGTTCGGCCTGCTGATCACCGGCCCCATTTCTGACCGCATCGGGCGCAAGCCGGTGATGGTGTTCGCCTTGGTCTGCGCCGCCCTGTCCACCCTGGCCAGCGCAGTGATGCCGAGCTGGGAGCTGGTACTGGCCACCCGTGCGTTGGTCGGCCTGTCGTTGAGCGGCCTGGCTGCGGTGGCAATGACCTACCTGAGCGAAGAGATCCACCCGCAACACATTGGCCTGGCAATGGGTCTGTACATCGGCGGCAACGCGATTGGCGGCATGAGTGGGCGGCTAATCACTGGCGTCCTGATCGACTTCGTCAGCTGGCACACGGCGATGCTGACCATCGGTGGCCTGGCCCTGGTAGCCGCACTGGTGTTCTGGAAGGTACTGCCCGAATCGCGCAACTTCCGCCCGCAGATGATGAGCCCGCGCAGCCTTCTGGATGGCTTTGTCATGCATTTCAAGGATGCCGGCCTGCCCTGGCTGTTCCTCGAAGCCTTCCTGCTGATGGGTGCGTTCGTCACCTTGTTCAACTATATCGGCTACCGGCTGCTGGCCGAGCCTTACCACATGAACCAGGCGCTGGTGGGCTTGCTGTCGGTGGTTTATCTGTCGGGCATCTACAGCTCGGCGCAAGTCGGTGCCCTGGCTGACAAGCTGGGCCGGCGCAAGGTGTTCTGGGCCAGTATCGTGGTGATGGCCGGCGGCTTGCTGATGACCCTGGCCAGCCCGCTGGCCATGGTGATCGTGGGTATGCTGGTGTTCACCTTCGGCTTCTTTGGCGCACACTCGGTGGCCAGCAGCTGGATCGGACGCAGAGCGCTGAAGGCCAAGGGACAGGCGTCGTCGCTGTACCTGTTCAGCTACTACGCAGGGTCCAGCGTGGCCGGTACGGCGGGCGGGGTGTTCTGGCACCAGTGGGGCTGGAATGGCATTGGGCTGTTCATTGGCAGCTTGCTGGCGGTGGCGTTGCTGGTGGCGTTGCACCTGAGCAAGTTACCCCCTAAATCGAGCTGACCCAGGGGGCCGCTTTGCGGCCCCAAAATCTCAGATCAGTTGATGATCTCGACAATATCCACATCCACTTCACGGCTCATCAGGTGCTTCTCCACCTCACCGGTCAGCTTGACCTTGGTCTTGTCGTTGAACGGCGTCGGCGGCAGGTCTTCGTCATCGATCTCGACGGTAATGGTGCCGGTGTTGTCCTTGAACTCGTACTTGTCGTCGTTGTTGATCTTCTTGGTCACGAAGCCCTGCAGCACCACTGGGGTGTCATCGGCAGCGTCGTTGGCAGCGGCGACGGTGGTGACCGACTGGGCACCGGGGCCGGTATAGCCAGCAGCAAGTGCGGCAGTGCTGAACAGCGGGGCGAGGATCAGGGCGAGATAACGGGTTTTCATGAGGATCGGGTCCTGTTTCGGTTTCGATGGGACCAGATTAACGACGTTCGCTGAATTAAAACTTAATGCGACAAAAAGCCCGGCACAGGGCCGGGCTTTGCTTTCCAGCAATCAACTCACTGGTGATACTGCGCCGACAGTTCATGCACGGCGTTGATGAACACGCCAGCATGCTCCGGGTCGACTTCCGGGGTAATGCCATGGCCCAGGTTGAATACGTGGCCGGTGCCTTGGCCATAGCTGGCCAGGATGCGCGCCACTTCCTGGCGGATGGCCTCGGGCTTGGCGTACAGCACGGTCGGGTCCATGTTGCCTTGCAGGGCAACCTTGTCACCTACGCGGCGGCGGGCGTCGCCGATCTCGCAGGTCCAGTCCAGGCCCAGTGCATCGGCACCGGCTTCGGCGATGCTTTCCAGCCACAGGCCGCCGTTCTTGGTGAACAGGATCACCGGCACCTTGCGCCCTTCGTGCTCGCGGATCAGGCCGCTGACGATCTTGCGCATGTAGGCCAGGGAGAATTCCTGGTAGGCCGCCGCCGACAGGTTGCCGCCCCAGGTATCGAAAATTTGCACAGCCTGAGCACCGGCCAGAATCTGGCCGTTCAGGTAGCTGGTGACCGACTGGGCCAGCTTGTCCAGCAGCAGGTGCAGGGCTTGCGGGTTGTCGTAGGCCATGGCCTTGGTCTTGCGGAAGTCCTTCGACGAGCCGCCTTCAACCATGTAGGTGGCCAGGGTCCAAGGGCTGCCGGAGAAGCCGATCAACGGCACGCGGCCGTTAAGCTCGCGACGGATGGTGCTGACCGCGTCCATCACGTAGCCCAGATCTTTTTGCGGGTCGGGGATGGGCAGTGCTTCGATGTCGGCCGGGGTGCTGATGACCTTCTTGAAACGCGGGCCTTCGCCGGTTTCGAAATACAGGCCCAGGCCCATGGCATCAGGGATGGTGAGGATGTCCGAGAACAGGATCGCTGCGTCCAGCGGGTAGCGGTCCAGCGGCTGCAGGGTGACCTCGCAGGCAAACTGCGGGTTCATGCACAGGCTCATGAAGTCACCGGCCTTGGCGCGGCTGGCGCGGTACTCCGGCAGGTAGCGGCCGGCCTGGCGCATCATCCACACCGGGGTAACGTCTACGGGTTGCTTGAGCAGAGCACGCAGGAAACGATCGTTCTTCAGGGCAGTCATGTCGGCATCCGGAAAAATAGTGCGGGCATTTTCTCAGACGCACAAAGAAAAGGCACGGCTGTTTGCCGTGCCTTTTCTCTATGGGTATGTCCTGGATCAATAGATTTTGTATACAAAATCTAAAACAGTCAGACCTCGAGGTAGTCCAGAATGCCTTCGGCAGCTGTACGCCCTTCGAAAATAGCCGTCACTACCAAGTCCGAACCACGCACCATGTCGCCACCGGCAAACACTTTCGGGTTGCTGGTCTGGTGCTTGAACTTGCCCTTCTCCGGTGCCACGACACGGCCCTGACTGTCCAGCTGAATGCCATGCTGCTCGAACCACGGCGCCGGGCTCGGGCGGAAGCCGAAGGCGATCACCACGGCATCGGCCGGCAGGATCTCTTCGGAGCCCGGGATCGGCTCGGGGCTGCGGCGGCCACGGGCATCCGGCTCACCCAGGCGGGTCTCGACCACTTTCACGCCTTCGACCTTGTCCTCGCCGACAATGGCGATTGGCTGACGGTTATAGAGGAACTTCACGCCCTCTTCCTTGGCGTTCTTCACCTCTTTGCGCGAACCCGGCATGTTGGCTTCGTCACGGCGATAGGCACAGGTCACTGCCTTGGCACCCTGGCGGATCGAGGTGCGGTTGCAGTCCATCGCGGTGTCACCACCGCCCAGCACCACGACCTTTTTGCCCTGCATGTCGACGAAGTCTTCCGGCGACTTCTCGAAGCCCAGGTTGCGGTTGACGTTGGCAATCAGGAAGTCCAGTGCGTCATGCACGCCCGGCAGGTCTTCGCCCGGGAAGCCGCCCTTCATGTAGGTGTAAGTACCCATGCCCATGAACACCGCGTCGTACTCGGCGAGCAGCTGCTCCATGGTCACGTCCTTGCCCACCTCGGTGTTCAGGCGGAACTCGATACCCATGCCGGTGAACACTTCGCGGCGGTTGCTGAGCACGGTCTTTTCCAGCTTGAACTCGGGGATGCCAAAGGTCAGCAAGCCGCCGATTTCCGGGTTCTTGTCGAACACCACCGGGGTTACGCCAGCGCGCACCAGCACGTCAGCACAACCCAGGCCGGCCGGGCCGGCGCCGATGATGGCGACGCGCTTGCCGGTTGGCTTGACCTTGGACATGTCCGGGCGCCAGCCCATGGCGAAAGCGGTGTCGGTGATGTACTTCTCCACAGAACCGATGGTCACTGCGCCGAAGCCATCGTTCAGGGTGCAGGCCCCCTCGCACAGGCGGTCTTGCGGGCACACGCGGCCGCACACTTCAGGCAGGGTGTTGGTCTGGTGCGACAGTTCCGCCGCAGCCAGGATGTTGCCTTCGGAAACCAGCTTCAACCAGTTGGGGATGAAGTTGTGCACCGGGCACTTCCACTCGCAATACGGGTTACCGCAGCCCAGGCAGCGGTGTGCCTGCTCCACGGACTGCTGCGGCTTGAACGGCTCGTAGATTTCCACGAACTCCTTCTTGCGCTGGCGCAGCAGCTTTTTCTTCGGGTCCTTGCGGCCCACTTCGATGAACTGGAAGTCGTTGTTCAGACGTTCAGCCATTTTTCAAAACCTCTTTACCGCAGTTGCCAGCCCTAGGCTGCAAGCTGCAAGACGATCACTTGAGCACGACGGACCCCGCGCACGGGGCCGTCACTTGCAGCTGTTCTTACTGCGGGTTGGCACGGGTGCTGGACAGCAGTTGCTTCAGGTTGGCTGCCTTCGGCTTCACCAGCCAGAAGCGCCGCACGTAGTCGTCCAGGTTCTCCGAGAGCTCACGCCCCCACTCGCTGCCGGTCTCTTCCACGTACTCGGCAAGGACGCGCGCCAAGTGGCTGCGGTAAGCCTCCATCGCTTCACCACTGATGCGCTGAATTTCCACCAGCTCATGGTTGAGTTTGTCGACGAAGGTGTTGTCCATGTCGAGCACGTAGGCGAAGCCGCCAGTCATGCCAGAACCGAAGTTGTAACCGGTCTTGCCCAAGACGCAGACAAAGCCACCGGTCATGTACTCACAGCAGTGATCGCCAGTGCCCTCGACAACAGCGTGGGCGCCGGAGTTACGCACAGCGAAGCGCTCGCCCGCGGTACCGGCGGCAAACAGCTTGCCGCCAGTGGCACCGTACAGGCAGGTGTTGCCGACGATGGCGCTGTGCTGGGTTTCGAACGGGCTGCCGGCTGGCGGCACGATGGTGACCTTGCCACCGGTCATGCCCTTGCCGACGTAGTCGTTGGCATCACCTTGCAGGTGCAGGTTCAGGCCGCCGGCGTTCCATACGCCGAAGCTCTGGCCCGCAGTACCCTTGAAGCGGAAGGTGATCGGGTTGGCGGCCATGCCCTGGTTGCCGTACAGCTTGGCGATTTCGCCAGAGATACGGGCACCGATGGAACGGTCGCAGTTGCAGATGTCGAGGTCGAACTCGCCACCGGCCTGGTCGCGAATCGCTGGCAGGGCCATTTCCACCATTTTCTCGGCCAACTCGCCCTTGTCGAACGGCGGGTTCTTGTCGACTTCGCAGAACTGCGGCTTGTCTGCCGGAATGTGCGAGCTGCCCAGCAGCGGCGACAGGTCCAGGTACTGCTGGCGCTCGGTGTCGCCTGGCAGTACGTCGAGCAGGTCGGTACGGCCGATCAGTTCGCCGAGGCTGCGCACGCCCAGCTTGGCCAGCCACTCACGGGTTTCTTCGGCAACGAAGGTGAAGAAGTTGATCACCATGTCGACGGTGCCGATGTAGTGGTCCTTGCGCAGCTTGTCGTTCTGGGTGGCTACGCCGGTGGCGCAGTTGTTCAGGTGGCAGATACGCAGGTACTTGCAGCCCAGGGCGATCATTGGTGCGGTGCCGAAGCCGAAGCTTTCGGCGCCGAGGATGGCTGCCTTGATCACGTCCAGGCCAGTTTTCAGGCCACCGTCGGTCTGTACCCGTACCTTGCCGCGCAGGTCGTTGCCGCGCAGGGTCTGGTGGGTTTCAGCCAGGCCCAGTTCCCATGGGGCGCCAGCGTACTTGATCGAGGTCAGCGGCGACGCACCAGTGCCACCGTCGTAACCGGAAATGGTGATCAGGTCTGCATAAGCCTTGGCCACACCAGCGGCAATCGTACCGACGCCAGCCTCGGCCACCAATTTGACCGACACCAGCGCCTGCGGGTTGACCTGCTTGAGGTCGTAGATCAGCTGGGCAAGGTCTTCGATCGAGTAGATATCGTGGTGCGGCGGCGGTGAGATCAGGGTCACGCCAGGTACCGCATAGCGCAGCTTGGCGATCAGGCCGTTGACCTTGCCGCCCGGCAGCTGGCCGCCCTCACCGGGCTTGGCGCCCTGGGCAACCTTGATCTGCAGCACCTCGGCGTTGACCAGGTATTCCGGGGTCACACCAAAGCGGCCGGTGGCCACCTGCTTGATCTTCGAGCTCTTGATGGTGCCGTAGCGCGACGGGTCTTCACCGCCCTCACCGGAGTTGGAACGCGCACCCAGGCGGTTCATGGCTTCGGCCAATGCTTCGTGGGCTTCCGGCGACAGTGCGCCCAGCGAGATACCGGCGGAATCGAAGCGCTTGAGGATAGCCTCCAGCGGTTCGATCTGCTCCAGCGCCAGTGGCTGGTCGGCCACTTTCACTTTCAGCAGGTCGCGGATCATCGATACCGGGCGCTGGTCGACCAGCGTGGTGTATTCCTTGAACTTGGCGTAGTCGCCCTGCTGCACAGCGGCTTGCAGGGTGTTGACCACATCCGGGTTGTAAGCGTGGTATTCGCCACCGTGGACGAACTTCAGCAGGCCACCTTGCTGAATCGGCTTGCGCGCGCTCCAGGCTTCGGCCGCCAGCAGCTTCTGGTCGCTTTCCAGGTCAACGAAACGCGCCCCCTTGATGCGGCTGGACACACCCTTGAAGCTCAGACCGACCACTTCTTCGGCCAAACCGATGGCTTCGAACAGCTGCGCACCACGGTACGAGGCGATGGTGGAGATACCCATCTTCGACAGGATCTTCAGCAGGCCTTTGGAGATGCCTTTGCGGTAGTACTTGAAGACTTCGTCCAGGTCGCCCAGCACTTCGCCGGTGCGGATCAGGTCGGCCAGTACTTCATACGCCAGGTACGGGTAAACGGCCGAGGCACCGAAGCCCAGCAGCACAGCGAAATGATGCGGGTCACGGGCGGTGGCGGTTTCCACCAGGATGTTGCTGTCGCAACGCAGGCCTTGCTCGGTCAGGCGGTGATGCACCGCACCAACGGCCAACGACGCATGCACAGGCAGCTTGCCTGGGGCGATATAACGGTCGCTCAGCACCAGCTGGGTCTTGCCCGCGCGCACAGCCTCTTCGGCCTGGTCGGCGATGTTGCGAATGGCCGCTTCCAGGCCGATGCCCTGCTCGTAATTGAGGTCGATCAGCTGGCGGTCGAAGCCTTCGCGCTCCAGGTTCATCAGCGAACGCCACTTGGCGGGCGAAATGACCGGCGAGCTGAGGATGACCCGCGATGCGTGCTCCGGGGACTCCTGGAAGATGTTGCGCTCGGCACCCAGGCAGATTTCCAGCGACATCACGATCGCTTCACGCAGCGGATCGATCGGTGGGTTGGTCACCTGAGCGAACTGCTGGCGGAAGAAATCGTACGGCGACCGCACACGCTGCGACAGCACGGCCATTGGCGTGTCGTCACCCATCGAGCCAACGGCTTCCTGGCCCTGCTCACCCAGCGGGCGCAGCACCTGGTCACGCTCTTCGAAGGTGACCTGGAACATCTTCATGTATTGCTTGAGCTGGTCAGCGTCGTAGCTGGCCACACCCTGGTCGTCGGTCAGCGTCGCCTGAATGCGGGTAGCGTGCTGACGCAGCCAGCGCTTGTACGGGTGACGCGACTTAAGGCGGTTGTCGATGGCGTCGGTGTCGAGGATCTGGCCGGTTTCGGTGTCCACGGCAAGGATTTGACCTGGGCCGACACGGCCCTTGGCCAGCACCTCCTCAGGCTGATAGCCCCAAACGCCGATTTCCGAGGCGATGGTGATGTAGCCGTTGGTGGTGGTTACCCAGCGCGCCGGGCGCAGGCCGTTGCGGTCGAGCAGGCACACCGCGTGGCGGCCTTCGGTCATGACGATACCGGCCGGGCCATCCCACGGCTCCATGTGCATGGAGTTGTATTCGTAGAAGGCGCGCAGGTCGGCGTCCATGGTCTCGACGTTCTGCCAGGCTGGCGGTACCAGCATGCGCACGCCGCGGAACAGGTCGATGCCACCGGTGACCATCAACTCCAGCATGTTGTCCATGCTCGACGAGTCGGAACCGACGCGGTTGACCAGCGGGCCAAGCTCTTCGAGGTCGGGGATCTGGTCGTTGGCGAACTTGGTGCGACGGGCCATTGCCCAGTTGCGGTTGCCGGTGATGGTGTTGATCTCGCCGTTGTGGGCGAGGAAGCGGAACGGTTGCGCCAGCGGCCATTTCGGCAGGGTGTTGGTGGAGAAGCGCTGGTGAAACACGCAGATCGCGGTTTGCAGGCGCTCGTCACCCAGGTCTGGATAGAACGCCGCGAGATCGCGCGGCATCATCAGGCCTTTGTAGATGATGGTCTTGTGCGAGAAGCTGCAGATGTAGTGGTCGCTATCGTGGGCGTTGGCCACCGACGAACGGCGACGGGCACTGAACAGCTTGATGGCGAATTCCTGGTCGCTCAGGCCTTCACCGCCGATGAACACCTGCTCGATCTGCGGCAGACGCTCCAGGGCCAGGCGGCCCAGCACGCTGGTGTCGATCGGCACCTTGCGCCATCCGACCAGCTTCAGGCCAGCGGCGAGGATTTCGCGGTCCATGTTAGCGCGAGCCGCTTCGGCTTTGACCGGGTCCTGGTTGAAGAACACCATGCCGACGGCGTATTGCTTGGGCAGCTCGACGGCGAAGTGTTCCTGGGCCACGGCACGCAGAAATTGATCGGGCTTCTGCATAAGCAGACCGCAACCGTCACCGGTCTTGCCGTCGGCGTTGATGCCGCCGCGGTGGGTCATGCAAGTCAGTGCCTGCATGGCGGTTTGCAGAAGGTGGTGGCTCGGTTCACCCGTCATATGGGCGATCAGGCCAAAACCACAGTTGTCCTTGAATTCTTCGGGATGGTACAGACCTGTTTTCATAGACACATTCTCACCAGGTTCACCTCTCAACGGAGGCAAATCTCTTTTTTAACAACCA